>DASYUQ010000230.1 GCA_036001065.1 Candidatus Methylomirabilota bacterium | reverse complement strand
ATCGTCGTGTGATCGATACCGAAGCGCGCGTGCAGGACGGCGTGCAGCTCCTCCAGCAGCCGCTCGCTCTCGTCCAGGTGGTCCACGACCACGTGGGCGCTCATGGCCTCGCGCCCGGAGGTGAGCGTCCAGACGTGCAGATCGTGCACGCGCCGCACACCGGGCACCTGGGTCATCGCCTCCTCGATCTCGTCGAGCTTGAGGTGGGCGGGTGTGCCCTCCAGCAGGACGTTGACCGCCTGGGCCAGGAGCCGCCACGTCCGCGGCACGATGAAAATGGCGATGGCCGCGCTCACCAGGGGATCGACGACGTTCCAGCCCGTCCCCGTCACGATCCCCGCCGCCGCCAGGACGCCGACGGAAGACAGCGCGTCGCTGAGGACCTCGAGGTAGGCCGCCCGGACATTGAGGCTCGCCGTCGCTGCTCGATGTAAAAGCCAGGCGCCGAGGACGTTCACGCCGAGCCCCAGAGCCGCGATCACCATCATGGGTCCACCCAGCACCTCGGGGGGCGCCAGGATGCGCTGGTAGGACTCCACCAGGATCCAGCCCGCGACTGCCAGCAAGACGAGCGCGTTGACCAGCGCGGCCAGGATCTCGACGCGGTAGTAGCCGAACGTCTTGGCCGGCGTCGGCGGCCGGGCGGCGATCCATACGGCGAAGAGGGCGAGGACCAGCCCGCCCACGTCGGTCAGCATGTGGCCCGCGTCGGCGGCCAGGGCCAGGCTGCCCGTGAAGACGGCGCCGGCCACCTCGACCACCAGGAAGCCGCCGGTCAGGACGAGCACGGCCAGCAGTCGTCCGCGCGAGCGGCGGGCGGCGGTTTCTTGATGCGCCTGCGCCATCAGGGCGGATCGTATCAGGTTCCTGATAGAATGCCGCACGAATGCACCTGGACTTTCTCGGCCCGTCATGATCCGCCTCACCGGTTGGGTCGCCCTGCTCCTCGTCATCGCGTGGGTGCTCGCGCACCTGCTCTATCTCGGGCCGATCCGGGATGTGACCGAAACCACGCTGGCCTGGATGTTCTGGCTGGGCGGCATCTGCGGCGTGGTCGCCGCGCTGGCGGTCCTCGCCTTCGGGCTCGCCGCCGGGAGCGGCAGCCCCGTGTGGCTCAGGTTCGTCGCCTGGTCACGCACGGGCGCCGCCGTCGTGGGCTGCGCCCTCGTCCTCGTGGGCCTCCTGCACTACCGCGACACGGAGCCGCAGGGCGAGATCCGGTGGATCATTCTGGGGCTCGTGGTGCTGGCGGGCGCCGGCATCGTGCACTGGTGGGTGGTCCGGACACAGCGCCGCGTCTTCTGACCTTGTGCCACGGCTGCCGGCGCCGCCCATCCTCGCCCACCGCGACCGTGGTGGCGGCGGAGACGCCGGGCCACGGCGGCGGCCGGGACGGCAGTCACCCGAGAGCCGTACCTCCCGGCACCGTGGCCACTAGTGCCGTTCCAACTATTCGCGCCTAGGAAGGCACCGTGTACGTCGTTCGTGGACAGATTTAGTATCAACAAGTTGGAACGGCACTAGCGCATTCTCCCCGCCCTCAGCGCGCCGCCAGCTCAGCGTCGCATGATGTTATCGCCACCGGTGCCGCCGCCGCGCTCCAGCCAGTCATAGGAAAGCACAGAAACGCGATAGCTCGGCGCCTTGGCGGGGATCTCGACCTCGAAGTACGCGCGGGTGCCCGGCATCACGACATCGGGGATGCGCCCGATGGTGGTAGCGATCACCGAGCCGGCGGCGTCCAGGCTTTCCACCCTCAGGCGAACGTTCACCGCGGGCTCACCCCACGCGTTGTCGAGGTAGCCGCGCACTTCGGGTTTTCCCTTCCGCTCGGCGGGCTCCCACTCGATCTTGAAGAACTGCTCGCCGCCGTAGGTGGCGAAGTTCTGGGCGAGCGTCCTGCCTGGACTGGCGATCAGAGGTGGGATCACGAGGAGCGAGACGAGACCGATACGGGTAATCAACCGAACCATCTCTGGAACCTCCAATGACGGCGCCGGGGTCGGCGCCTGACCGGGTGCGGTGCAGTGCTCGCGGTGGTTCCGGGGCCGCTCGAGTCACCGACACTATCCCTCGCCCGCGGCGGCGGCGCGTGGATCGCCCGGGCGGTCGCGCCGGCCGCTCATGGGAATGGCGTAGGGAATCAGGAACAGCCACCGGATCCAGGACTCGGTCCGCTTGCCCAGCGCCCAGCTCAGGGCGCGTTGGAGGTCCGCCCGCACGAGGCGGATCCACGGCTTCCATAGCTCGAGCTCCTCCACCGGAATGGTCCGAACGAGCATCCAGCTCAGCCTCCCCGTCGGCTGGAGGTCGTCCGTGGCCGGAAGCTCACCGCGTGACATCGGAATCAGCACGCGCTCCACGACCCAGCGGTGCGTGCAGAGAATGAGCTGGCGGCGCAGGGCCGGCTCGACTTCGAGCCACGATGGCGTCATGTCCCGGTACCAGTCGACGAAGCGGAGCCGCGAGGAGGGCCGCCAATCGGGAGTCACGGGCTCACCGGGCAGGGCCGACGGCGGCGACGCCGGCCAGCCCTCGTCGGCCAGCCGCGTGCGCGCGATGTCGGTGAGCTGCGCGCGACGCTCGGGGTCGCCGTCGTATCGGCAGGTCCAGCGGCGGAGAATGGGGGCCGCGTTTCGAGCCGAACGCCACTGCAGCACGGAGATCGGCCCGGTCAGGCCGGCGGCGCGGAGGTCGTTGATGACGGCGCGGGCCACGCGGCACGTGTCGGCCAGCCAATGACCGCGCTCCTCCGGCAGGGGCAGGAAGGTTTGGCGCAGCAGGAGCGCCGTCTCACCGTCCGTGCCCTGGTGGACGGCGATCAGATCGGGGTGCCTGCGGCAGACGGCGGTATGCGCGCTGGTCCACATGGCCCTCACCGCCCCGGCCGGGAGAGCCCGGCCTGCTGCCCGGCGGCCGGGGACGCCGCCGTCTCGGGTCGCATGGCGGTCACCGAGACGGCCAGGCAGTGCCCATGACGGCTCTCGGTGGTGACCGTGACGTAGTCGCCGACGCGCAGATGAGCGGCGGTCAGCGGAGCGTGCTTGAAGCCGCCTTCCCCTCCCCCGGCGGCGGCGACCCCCGCGCGCGAGACCAGCTCGATCCGGGTCGCCGACGTCAGCTGGATCCGCCACGTGACGCGTCCGGCCTGGCCTCCCATCCAGGGCCCTACCTCCTCGAGCGTGATCACGCGGTGGCCGGCATCGAGCGCCAGGATCCTCCCGGAAACGAAGACGAGCGCGGTGCGTTCCATGGGCTTCCTCCTCACGAGGGCAGCGCGATGTAGAGATGGCCACCCTGCCGGTGCACGAGCAGCAGCGTCGGAACATCGGCCTGGTGCTGATGGATCAGCCGCGTCAAGTCGTCGACCGTCTTCACGGGATGGTGATCGACCTCGGCGATCACGTCGCCGGCCCGGACTCCCGCCGAAGCGGCCGGGCTGTCCTCCTCGATACCGCGGACCAACACGCCGCTGCGGTCGGGCAGACCCAGCTCCTGGGCCAGCTTCGGCGTGAGCGTCTCGACGGCCAGCCCGAGCGCCGGCCGACCTTTCGGGCCTGGCGTCGCCGGCTCCTCCGCCTCGGCGAGCTGCGCGATCTTCGCCGAGAGCGTCACCGCCTTGCCGTCGCGCATCGCGATGAGCCTTACCTGCCGCCCTACCGGTGTGGCGGCCACGGCACGCGGAAGCTCCTCCGAGCGCGCGATTGGCCGGCCGTCGTACTCGACGATGACGTCCCCCGGCTTCAGGCCGGCCTTGGTCGCCGGCGAGCCCTCGACGACCGCGCTCACCAGCGCACCCCGCGCCTCGGCCATCCCGAAGCTCCGGGCCAGCTCGGGCGTGACCCGCTGGATCGCGACGCCCAGGTAACCGCGGACCACATGGCCCATCCCAGCCAGCTGCGCGAGCACCGGCTTGGCCAGATTTACGGGAATCGCGAATCCGATGCCCACGGACCCGCCCGACTGCGTGACGATCGCCGTGTTGATCCCGACCGCCTGGCCGCGCACGTTGATCAGCGGGCCGCCGCTGTTGCCGGGGTTGATAGACGCATCGGTCTGGATGAAGTCGTCGTAGGGCCCATCGCCGATCACGCGCCCGGTCCCGCTCACGATGCCGGTGGTGACCGTCTGCTCGAGGCCGAACGGATTGCCGATCGCCATCACCGGCTCGCCCACCCGCAGCAGGGAGGAGTCGCCGAGCGGGATCAGCGGAAGCCCGGTGGCGTCGACCTTGAGCAGGGCCAGATCGGTCCGCCCGTCGCGGCCCAGCACCTTGGCGGTCAGCTCCCGACCGTCCGAGAGCCGCACCTTGATCTCGCTGGCCCCGTCCACCACATGGTTGTTGGTCACGATGTAGCCGTTCGCGTTGACGACGAAGCCCGAGCCCAGACTGCGGACGGCGCGGCGGGGCGTTTCGAAGAAGCGCTCGAAGAACGGATCGCCCGGCTGGCCACCGCCTTCGAAGCGCTTGGTGTTGATGTTGACGACGGCCGGCTTCAGCATCCGGGCCAGCTCCACCCACGGCGACGGCGGCGGTGACGCGGCGTCGAGGGTCCGTTCACTCCACAACGGCGTCGGCGGCCCCGCCGTGAACGCCGGCCCCGGCCTGACAGTGACGAGCGCGAGCGCCGCCATCAGCCCGACGGCTGCCCACAGGTGGACGGACAGACCTGCCCTCATCGAACGCTCCTTTCTGGTGATCCCGTGTGTCGTCATCACGTGGTCCCGCTCATGGTCGCGGAGAAGGCTAGCAGGCCGACATGAGTCGGCGGTGAGAAGGGCATGAGAAGTTTCTCATCCGGCCTCGACGAGGCAGATCCGAACCTTCCCCTCTCGGGCCAGACTCGAGAGCAGCGACGTCGGATCACGAACCGCTGGCGACCCGCCGCGCCTTGTTCTCGTCGAACCACCGATTCCTCGCCCCTCCCTCGATGAGGAGGTCGCGCCGTCATCGGCCGCCGAAGTTCGTGCCGACGTCCGGCCGGTACGCTCCTGCACACCAGGAGTCATCGGTCACGCCGGCGCCGCTCGGAACCGGGGCGCCGTTCACCAGGGCCGGCGCGGCGGCCGACCACAGGCCCCTCGCCGGACCCACCGCGTGCGGCGCGGGCACGGCGGCCCCGTTCAGAAGGACCGCGCCCGGCGACTCGCCCGCACAGGCGCTGGCGGGCGCCGTCGAGATGCTGGCGGATAGGTCGGCATCGCGGTCGACGAACCCCGTACCGCCCGCGAACGCGGTTCCCGTCAGGGTTCCTGCCAAGACCAGCACGCTGATCCATGTCTTCATAGAAGACCTCCCTCTCGAATGCCCGAGGTTCGTCCGGCTTCCGCGCATCAGATCGGAAGCGTCAGCCGAGTGGCGATCGGAGGGCGGGAGGTCCGCGGGTCGCGTCCGCGGTCAGGACGACGGTGACGACGCCGGGCGGCCCGTAGAACGAGCGCTCGACGACGGACAGCCCGGGCCGAGCGACCAGCGGCGCCGCGCCATCGAGGGTGCCGGCCGTCGACGTCGCCAGCAGCACCGCATCGTCGTGGTCAGCGTCGTCATAGAGGCCGGAGAACCATGTCGGATCGGGAGGGCTCGCATGAGCGAGCATCACCAGCGTCGCCACCGCGCCGAGGCTCATCAGCGCGACGACAACCCTTCCCAGCCTCCCCAGCTGGCGAAGCACCGTGGCGGGCGTTCGGGGCCTGCGCGTCATCACCGGTCCTGGTCCCGGACGGTCGCACCGAAACATGAGGGGACGATGAAACGGAGATGAGAAGTTTCTCAGGCAAGGGGCAGGTAGATCGTGAACGTGCTGCCGGCGCCCAGGCGGCTCTCCACCGTGATGGTCCCGCCGTGCGCCCGCACGATCGACCGGGCGATCGCCAGTCCGAGCCCGGCACCCCCCGCCTCCGGCATCGGGGTGTCGAGCCGCACGAAGGGCTCGAACACGCGCTGGCCGTCGGCGGGGTCGATCCCGATGCCCGTGTCGCTCACCACGATCGCGGCGCGGCCGTCGGCGCATCCCAGCGAGAGCTCGACCTTGCCCCCCGCCGGCGTGTACTTGACGGCGTTGTCGACCAGGTTCACGATCGCGCGGCGCAGCGCGGCGGCGTCCCCCTCCACCGCGGCCGGACAGACCTCGCCGGGCCGCACCGCCACGCCTTGCGCCTGGCCGAGCCGGACGCCGACGTCGAAGGCGTCGACGAGCACGGCGTCGAGCTCCACCCGGGAGCGCGGCGGTGGCGTGCGGGCGGCGAAGCGGGAGAGCAGCAGCAGATCCTCGGCCAGGCGAGTCAGGCGCTCTACCTCCTCGAGGCTGGAGGTCAGCACCCGCCGATACTCCTCACTCGACCGCTCGGCCCGGAGCGCGACCTCGACCTCGCCTTTGAGCACGGTGAGCGGCGTGCGGAGCTCGTGGGCGGCGTCGGCGGCGAAGCGACGCATCTGCGCGAACAGCCCCTCCAGACGGGCCAGCATCGCGTTCAGGGTCTCGGCCAGGTGGTCCAGCTCGTCCCCGGTGCCGCGCAGGACGATGCGTTGGGCCAGATCTGCGCCCGTCGTGATCCGCCGCGCCGTGCGCGACATCGCGTCGACCGGCTGCAGCGCGGCCCGGGCGATGATGACGCCGCCGGCCGCCGCCAGAGCCAGCCCCAGGGGAACCAGGACCAGCAGCGACTCCAGATAACGGGCCAGCGTGTGCTCGGTGCGCTCCAGCGGGATCCCCACCTGAACGAGGTGCGTGAGCTGCCCGCCGCGAGTAATCGGAAGCGTGAGCAGGCGGACCCGCTCGCCCGTGGGCAGCCGGACCGTCTCGAACGTCCGGACGCCGCGGGCGGCGTCGGCTCGCGCCGCGGCCGAGAGAGGAAGGGCGCGACCGCGAAGTTGCGTCGAGCGGGCCGCCGGGTGGCCCTCGGGATCCACGAGCTGAAAGAACTTGTCGTAGAACTCGGGGCCCAGGATCTGCCGCAGCGCCATCTCCGGGCCGGCCCCGGCGGCGAGGTCGGCGCCCGAGTAGCCGGTGTCGTGGATCACCTGCGCCACCGTCAGCAGCGAGGTGTCCAGATCCTGCATGATCGTCCAGCGGAGCCGGGAATAGGACAGCACGCTGACGACCAGCAGCATCACGAAGAGGATCGCCGTATACCACAGCGTCAGCCGGGTGCGGACCGCCAGGGGCACGCCCCAGCGCTTCACTCGGCTGCCTTCATCACGTACCCGGCGCCGCGCATCGTGTGCAGCAGCCGGCGTTCAGCCCGGTCGTCGATCTTGCGGCGCAGGTAACCGACATAGACGTCGATGATGTTGCTCTCGGGATCGAAGTCCAGGCCCCAGACGTGCTCGGCGATCATCGGGCGCGTCAGGACACGCCCGACGTTGCGCAAGAAGTATTCGAGCAACGCGTACTCGCGCGCGGTCAGGTCGATGCGCCGTCCGCCGCGGGTCACCCCGCGGGTCGCAGGATCCACGGCGAGATCGTCGAGCTGGAGGAGCGGCAGCCGTTGATCGGTACCCCGGCGCAGCAGCGCCCGGACGCGGGCCAAGAACTCCTCGAAGGAGAACGGCTTCGTCAGGTAGTCGTCGGCGCCGAGATCCAACCCCGTGACCTTGTCGGTCACGCTGTCGCGAGCGGTCAGGATGAGGACAGGCGTCTTGATCCGGTGGGCGCGGAGCGTCTTCAACACGTCGAGGCCGTCGTGCTTGGGAAGCATGAGGTCGAGGACGATGAGGTCATAGGGGGGGCCGGCCAGGAGAAGGTCGAGCGCCTCGGCGCCGTCGGACGCCACCTCGACGGTGTGCCCCTCCTCGGCGAGCCCCTGACGGATGAAGCTCGCGACCTTGCGCTCATCCTCGACGACCAGAACCCGCATAGCCTGCGCCGCCGATCAGTATACCCACCGTCCGATGCCGCATGGCGAATGCACCGACCAGGAGCCGTGCCCCGACACGGCAGATACCGCCGGAATGCTCGCGGCAGGCTGCGGAGCGTTGCAGTGTCACGCGAGGCGGGGGCGGGGTTGCCTCCGGAGACCCGTGTCTTCTGGGGGTCGAGGGAGCCCCGGCTAAGAAGAAGGCACGCGAGGATCGTGGATAGCGTGGTCGACGGAGGCAACCCCGCCCCCGCCCGCGAGAAAACTACGAGCGCTCGCGGAGCCGGCGCGCGGCCTCCGCACGCATCTTCTGCATGGCGTGCGTCTCCTGGTCGGAGTAGCGCTCCTCCTTCCAGGGGTCGGCGCGCATGTGGTAACCGTTCTGCTCCCAGAAGCCGGGCGGGTTGACGTCGAGGAACTCGAAGGCCCGCACCCACTTGGCGCTCTTCCAGAAGTAGAGCTTGGGCACGACCAGCCGGCAGGGGCCGCCGTGGTCGGGCTCGAGGTCCCGGCCGTTGTGCTTGAGGGCCAGCAGCGCGTGGTCCTGGACGAGGTCATCCAGCGCCAGGTTCGTCGTGTAGTCGGGCTCGGCGTGAACCATCACGTGCGTGGCCTGCGGCCTCGGCCGAACCCGGCGCATGATCTCGCGGATGTGCACGCCCTCCCACTCGTTGTCCAGCTTCGACCAGCGCGTGACGCAGTGGACGTCGGAGGTGATCTTGACGCGAGGCAGCGCCAGAAACTCCTCCCAGGTCCAGCCCACCTCCTCCGCGACGAGCCCGAAGCAGCGGAAGGTCCAGCGCCGCAGATCGACGCGGGGCGTGAGGCCGTAGGTGAGGACCGGCCACTTGAGTGTCAGGGTCTGCCCCGGGGGCACCCGGTCGGCCAGCGCGGGATCGACGTCCTTCATTCGCCACGACCTCCAGAGCTCGAAAATCAAGCGCGCCATCGGTCGGACCCCACTATACAATAGACGGCCAGAGTAACGGCGACGGGGACCGCTGTCGCCTCGACGAAAGGACATACGAATGAACGGAGAACGGAAGCTGGCGCTGTTCATCGACTTCGAGAACATCGCCCGCGGCGTCAAGGAGGCCCAATACAAACAATTCGAGATCAAGCTGGTGCTGGAACGGCTGCTCGAAAAGGGCAAGATCATCGTCCGGCGCGCCTATGCGGACTGGAACCGCTTCACCGAGTACAAGCGTCCCTTCCACGAGTGGGCCATCGAGCTGATCGACGTCCCCCAGAGCCGCTACAGCGGTAAGAACTCCGCCGACATCCGGATGGTGGTGGACGCCCTCGACCTCGCCTATGGCAAGACGCACATCGACTCCTTCGCGCTGGTGTCCGGCGACTCGGACTTCTCCCCGCTGGTCTCGAAGCTGCGCGAGAACGATCGGTACGTGATCGGGCTGGGGGTGAAGTCGTCGTCCTCGGACCTGCTCGTGGCCAACTGCGACGAGTTCATCTTTTACGAGGACCTGATCCGCGACACGAAGAAGACGACCCTGCTGCGGGGGCTGCCCGAGAAGAAGGCCGAGGCGATGGCGCAGCTCATCGACGCCATCCAGGCGCTCATGCGCGAGAACAAGGAGACGCTCTGGGGCTCGATGGTCAAGCAGACGATGATCCGCAAGAACCCGGCCTTCAACGAGTCCTACTACGGCTACTCGACCTTCTCCAAGCTGCTCGAGGACGCGGCCAAGCAGAAGATCGTGACGCTCGAGCGGGACGAGAAGAGCGGCACCTACGTCATCACGTCGCTCAGCGAGGAGGGCGGTCGCGCCGCCTGATTACTTCGGAGGGGGCCTCGACGGCCCCCTCCGAGGCCTCCCCCAGAATGGATTGCGCCGGCGGAGCCGGCGCTCGAAACTGGTTTCGTTCTCCTAGTGCCGTTCCAACTTGTTGATACTAAATCTGTCCACGAACGACGTACACGGTGCCTTCCTAGGCGCGAATAGTTGGAACGGCACTAGTCGACGCCCCACGGGACCAGCAGCCAGTCGATCGACCAGGCGCCGGCCCCGCCGATGAGGATCGACAGCGCCATGGCGATGAGCACGAGATTGAACTCGAAGCCGTGGCCCTTGCCCGGAGTCATCGAGAAGTTGATGAAGAAGCCGTGCTGGGCGTGCACCTTGGCGATCGCCATCGCCATCACGACGATGAGGCCGAAGGCGGCGGGTCGGGCCAGGAAGCCCAGGATCATGGAAATGCCGCCCAGGAACTCGATGAACGCCGCCAGCGCGGCGGCGGCCGGCGGGACCCCCAGCCCCTTCTGGAAGTAGGCGATCGTCCCCTTGAGGCCGGGGCCGCCGAACCAGCCCAGCACCTTTTGTGACCCGTGGGCAAAGAAGACGACGCCCAGACCGAGACGCACCACCAGGTGAGACCAGGACGGGTACGTGCCGAACAAGAGCTCCATGGGTCCCCTCCCTCCACGTTGCGCGAGGTCCGACAGCAGCGTATTCTGAGCCGACGTGAACGACAGTTCGGCGTGGCGCCCGCACCCGCGGCGAGTGTACTACATTCTGCTCCTCGCCCCGCTCGTCCTCTTGGCCTCGCCGGCCCCCGGACAGATCGACCTCACCGTAGAACCGGCGATGACGAAGGGGCCGGCCCGGGCCCCGGTGACGATCGTGGAGTTCTCGGATTACCAGTGACCGTACTGCAAGCGGGTCCAGCGGTCGCTGGCCGCGATCCTCAAGGAGTACGACGGGCAGGTGCGCCTCGTTTTCAAGGACCTGCCGCTGGCCATCCACGATCGGGCGCGCCCGGCCCACGAGGCGGCGCGTTGCGCCGGGGCCGAGGGGCGGTACTGGGCGTACCACGACCGGCTCTTCGAAGAGCAGCCGCGGTTCGGGCGGGAGCACCTGATCCGCTACGCGATCGACCTCGGGATCGACGGGGAGCGCTTCGCCCGCTGCCTGGATGGACGCACCTTTGCCGCCGCCGTGGAGGCCGATGTGGGGCAGGCGCGCGCCCTGGGAATCAATACCACGCCGACGTTCCTCGTCAACGGCCGCATGCTGGTAGGCGCCCACCCGCCGGAGGCGTTCCGCGAGGTCATCGCCGAGGCGCTCCGTAAACGCTGAGGAGGCAGGCTTGCCATTCGTCCGGGTCGCCGGCGCCCACGACATTCCCGTCGGCCACGGCACGCTGGTAGAAAGTAACGGCCTCATGTTCGCCGTCTTCAACGTCGGCGGCGGCCGCTTCTACGCCTGCGGCGCGATCTGCCCGCACGAGGGCGGGCCCCTGGCCGACGGCTGGCTCGAGGGCCAGACGGTCGTCTGCCCCTGGCACGGCTTCGACTACGATCTCGAAACCGGGACGTGCCGCGTGGACCCCGATCTGGCGATTTCGGTCTACCCCGTGCGCGTGGTCGGCGGCGCCGTCGAGGTGGACCTGCCATGACCACGCCGGCACCGGTTACCCTGTACGTCAACGTGGTGGATCGCCCGTGGCAGGAGCGCCGCTCCGGCGTCCACTGGAGGGTCTTGTGGGAGGAGGGCGATCGCAAGGCCGTCCTCATGCGCTACGCGCCGGGCGCCACCATCCCGCGGCACCGCCACCTCGGGGACGAGCAGATCTTCGTGCTCGAGGGGAGCGTCACCGACGACACCGGGACCTGCACCAGCGGCAACTATGCCCGCCGGCCCCCGGGTTGCATCCACAGCGTTAGCAGCCGGGACGGCGCCCTGGTGCTGGCCATCATGTCCGGCCGCACCGAGCCATGTTAGTCTGACCAATTGACAATGCTTCGCAGAGGGCAGAGGTGGCAGAACGAGCGGTCCCACATGTACGAAAGTTCCTAGGTCAACGCCTCCGCGCCCTCCGCGGGCAACGTGGCCTGAGCCAGGAACGCCTCGGACGGCGGTCGGGTCTCAGCGGCAAGTTCATCGGCGAGGTGGAGCGGGGCGAAAAGTCGATCTCGGTCGACAGTCTCCATCACGTCGCGGTGGCGCTGGAAGTGCCGCTCCGCCACCTGATCGACGTGCGCCCCGGCCGGCGGGCCGTCGTCCCCAGCGAGGAGGCCGAGAAGATCTTCGCCCTCGTCTCCGCGCGTCGGCGCCCGGCCGACGTCCGCAAGGCCCTGCAGGTCCTCCGCGCGATGCTCGGCGGCGCACCCTAGTGCCGTTCCAACTATTCGCGCCTAGGAAGGCACCGTGTACGTCGTTCGTGGACAGATTTAGTATCAACAAGTTGGAACGGCACTAGCCCGTTCGACGCGCGCGCGATCAAAGAGGTGGGGGAATGTTGACGGCAGAACATGTGTGGCTCGGGATCGGTCTGCTCGGGCAGGCGTTGTTCTCGGCGCGCTTCCTGGTTCAGTGGGTCGCGACCGAACGGAAGCGACAGAGCGTGGTCCCGCGCGAGTTCTGGTACTTCTCGGTGGGAGGAGGGCTCACGCTCCTGGCCTACGCGATCCACCGCCTGGACCCCGTCTTCATCCTGGGGCAGAGCGCCGGCCTGTTCGTCTACGCGCGCAACCTCTACTTCATCCACCGGCGCCGGGAGCGGGCCGGCGTGGCCACCTGAGCGGAACCCGCGCCGGACACGCTACAATGCGGCCACCCTGACCGCCGAGGAGACGCCATGTCCGTGACGATCAACTGGGCCCAGTGCCACACCCGCCCCCTGCTCATGATCCCCGGCCCCACCGAGCTGCCGCCGCCCGTCATCCAGGCGCTGAGCCAGCCGCCGACGATCCAGTACGACCGCTCGTTCGACGAAGGCGTGCTGGAGCCTACGACGCTCGGCCTGCGGAAGGTCTTCAAGACGAAGGGCGAGGTCATCCTGATGCCAGGCTCGGGGCGGACCGCGCTCGAGTCCGGTGCGCTGTCGATCGTCGAGCCGGGGGACCGCGTGCTGGTCATCGGAGCGGGCCAGTTCGGCGTGCTGATGCGCGAGATCATGAGCCGCGTGGGCGCCGGGCTGACCGAGTTCACGACCGAGTTGGGCCAGCCGCTCGACCTCAAGCGCCTGGCCGCCGAGGCCGAGCGGCTGCGGCCGAAGGCCATCACGCTGGTGCACAACGAGACCTCCACCGGCACCACCTACCCCGCCGCCGAGGTCGGGCGCATCGCCCGCAGCGTGGGCGCGCTCTTCCTGCTCGACACCGTCTCCTCCATCGCCGGCATCGACGTGCGCACCGACGAGTGGGGCGTGGACCTCAACATGACGGGCTCGCAGAAATGCCTGGCGGCGCCGCTCGGCCTGGCCCTGGTGGCCGTGAGCCCGCGCGCCTGGGAGGCGATGGAGCAGCGCCAGCGCAAGGCGTCGAGCTGGGCCTACGACCTGCTGCGCTGGAAGGAGCTCTGGATCCCGGAGTCCCGCGGCGGCCGCGTGAAGGACGGCGCGCCGCGCCGCCAGCCGGTCTCGATCCCCACCCATCTCACCGCCGCCATGCAGGTCGCCGTCCGGCTGATCCTGGAGGAGGGGCTTCCCCATCGCTTCCGCCGTCACGAGGTGGCGGCCGCCGCCCTGCGCAGCGGCGTCCAGGCGATGGGGCTCGAGATGTTCCCACACCCGGCGCTCTGGTCGAACACCGTGTCCTGCATCAAAGCGCCCGCGGGCGTCGAGACCACCGCCGTCGTCGATCGCATGCGGGATCAGTACGGCATCCTCATCGGCACCGGCCTCGACAAGATCCGCGCGACGACGCTGCGGATCGGGACAATGGGCATCACCGCCAGCCCCCAGTACGTGCTGCCCACGCTGGGCGCGCTCGAGCTCACGCTGCGCGACCTCGGCTACAAGTGCGAGCCCGGCACCGGCGTGGCCGCCGCCCAGCAGACCTTCGCCGACGCGTCGTGAATGGCGCCACCCTGGGAGGCTAGGGCCGACCGCCCGCTGATCGTCGTCCCCGACGACTTCCCCGCCGTCTTCGAGGGCACGCCGGCCCACGAGCGCTGCCGGCAGCTCGGCGAGGTGCGGGTCTTCACCGCGCGGGGCGCCGACGAGGAAGCCGAGCTGATCCGGCGCGTGGACCGCGCGCACGTCGTCATCAACATCCGTGCCCATGCCCGCTTCACCGAGGGTGTCTTCGCCGCTTGCCGGAATCTCAAGATGGTCTCGATCTGGGGGACCGGGACCGACAACGTCGACCTCAACGCGGCCGGCCGCCACGGCGTCACCGTCTGCAACACGCCGGGCGTCAACGCCGGGGCGGTGGCCGAGCACGCGCTGGCCCTCATGCTCGCCCTGGCCCGCCGCATCCCCCGGATCGACCACGAGATGCGCGAAGGGCGCTGGCCCCGCGAGCTGCTCACCCAGCTCCTGGGCCGGACCCTGGGCGTGTTCGGAACCGGCACCATCGGCTCCCGGGTGGTCGAGCTGGGCCGGGCCGTCGGCATGACCGTGCTGGCCTGGAGCCTCCGCGGTGACGCCGGTCGCGTCGCGGCACTGGGCGCTCGGGCCGCCGCCCCCAAGGAGGAGATCCTGCGGCAGGCCGACGTCGTCTCGCTGCACCTCCGGCTCACGCCCGAGACGCGCGGCTTCATCGGCCGCAAGGAGCTGTCGGTGATGAAGCGCACGGCGCTCCTGATCAACACGGCGCGCGGCGCCCTGGTCGAGCGCGACGCGCTGGTCGACGCGCTGGCCCAGGGCAAGATCGGCGGCGCCGGGCTCGACGTCTTCCACGACGAGCCGCTCAAGCCCGGCGATGCGATCCTCAAGCTGGAGAACGTCGTGCTCTCCCCGCACAACGCGGGGCAGACGCCGGAGGTGATCCGGGACGGTCTGCTCCGCGCGGTCGAGAACGTGGAAAACTTCCTGGGCGGGCGGCCGACCGACGTGGTCGTCGCTCCGGCGAAGTGAGGCGCCACGCCTGCACAGATTCCTGGGCACTCGTGCCAGGTTCCCCGGGCAGTGCGGCACACCATCTCTCGACTAAGTCCTGATTGAGCCTGTCATCGCTACCTCGGCACGTCTCTTGCCGACGCACCCTAGCAACGCATGGACACAGGCTGGAGAGCGGTCGGGATCGTCGTATTGACGCTCATCCTCGGATGGCGCGCCTCTCCGGTGGCCGCGCAGAGCTTCCAACCGGTCTTCACGAAGCAGTACACGCGGCAGACTGGAACGCCGGTGACCGCGTCCGACAGCTTCGCCGCCTGCGATCCCTCTGGGACCTTCCGGATGGTTGTCATCAACGGTCCGAGTGGCCGGGACCAGATCGGGACCGACCCGATCAGCAGCGGCTCGCTCTTCGTCAATGGCACGGAGGTCATCCACGAGCACGACTTCAATCAAAAGGTCACGCGGATCGAGCGCGCGCTGTCCGGGATTGTGCCGTTGAATCGTCTCGACGTCAGGATCCGCAGCGGCCCCAGTAGTGCGATCCAGGTGACCGTCGAGGGAGTCCAGCGCTGCCTCGGCATCACGATCACCTCTCCGGCGCCGGGGAGCACCGTCAGCCGGTCTCCTGTTCTGGTTCGTGGCGAGGTCAGAACTCCGCCCGGCACTGACTTCGGCGTCACGGTGAACGGGACGCCCGGCTTCCTCACCGCCAACGGCTTCGCCGCTATCGTCGCGCTCGACGCGGGGCCGCAAACCATCACCGCGCGCCTCAACGATCCCACCGGGATGATCGCCCAGGACACGATTTCCGTCCAAGTGACCCCTGCCCCGGCCTCTGCCGGGCTCTTCGTAACTGCGTCTCCCGGAACGGGCATGGCCCCACTCGCCGTGGCGCTCCGGGCGAGCTTCCTCGGCGCCGCGGCGAACTATCAGTGGGACGTCGACGGAAACGGAACCACCGATTTCTCCGGCGCGGCGCTCGACGAGATTACCTTCCCGTACGCCACCCCCGGCCTCTACTTCCCGAAGGTGATCGTGACTGACGCCCAGGGGACGCAGACCGTCGGGAACGCCGCCGTCTTCGTGCTCTCCCAAGCCGACCTCGTCGCCCTGCTCGAGGCCAAGTGGCAGGGCCTCAAGGACGCGCTGCGGGCCGGGAACGTCGCGCGCGCGCGCGGCTTTATCTCCGTTCGCCGCCGCGCCCAGTACGACGAGATCTTCCGGAATCTGACGCTCCCGCTCTCGGCCATCGACCAGGTGCTGACCGACATCCGCTTCGTGCAGGCGCGTGCGCAGACGGTGGAGTTCGAGATGCTGCGGTCGGACGAACGCGGCCAACTCTCGTACCTCGTCCGCTTCGCCGTGGATGAGGACGGGATCTGGCGACTTCAGGACATGTGAGGATGCGCTTCGCGCCTCGCCGCTTCGCCTCTGCGCTCGTGGTGATCGCCGGAATCGCCGGCTGCGCGGTGAGCCCAGGACCGGTATCCGCCGGCCCCTATCGCGGGCGGGTGATCGACGCCGAGACCAAGGAGCC
>DASYUQ010000229.1 GCA_036001065.1 Candidatus Methylomirabilota bacterium | reverse complement strand
GGGGAGCCATCGAGCGGAACGATCGCCCGCTTATACATGGGCCGTCTCCTTCATCGACCACGCTGGGGTCTCTCCGGACAACATCGCGAGCGGCGCGCCGTCGTTGCGGACCAGGAGGATCGGCGTCCGCGTGCTCCGCAGCACGGATTCGGCCACGGAGCCGAGGATCAGGCGGCCGATCCCGGTACGCCCGTGCGTGCTCATCACGATCAGGTCGACGCCCCCGAACTGCGCCGCCTCCACGATCGCGGGCGCGGCGGGCCCGTACCAGACGGAGGTCCGCACGTTCTTGACGCCGCTTCCGACGAGCCCGGCCGCGACGGACGCCAGATAGGTTTCGGCCTCGCGGACCACGCGGATCTGCTCTTTCGTCGGGTCCACGCCGGGCAGCCGGGACGCCTCGGCGGCGCGCACCAGCACGAGCGTCGCTGTGGGATGGTCTTTCAGGAGATCGACGGCCATCGGGATCGCCGCTTCGGCCAGTCGCGAGCCATCGAGCGGAACCAGGGCCTTGTCGAGCTTCATAAGCGCTTCCTCGCCTCGTCGGTAATCTCTGCTCCAGGCAAGGAATGAAGCAACCGGGCTGCCATTTGAAAAGTGAGCGAGAACGCGACGTTAGCGCTGCTCGAGCAGGACGGCCATGGGGCCCGTCGGCCCCTATGGGTCATCTGCGCCCCGAGGTCGATCAGGCCGCCCGTGGCTCCCAGGCGCAGAGCGGGTCTTCCCCCAGCACGTCGCCGCCACTGGCCCACGCGCGGGCCCGCGACCCCCCGCACACCCGCCGGAACTGACAGACGCCGCACCGCCCGCGGAAGACTTCGGGCGTGCGGAGGGCGCGGAACAGCGCGGAGTCGCGATAGATCGTCAGCGGATTCGTCTGGCGGACGGTGCCCGCCACCAGCGGCAGGAACCCC
Organism: Candidatus Methylomirabilota bacterium; assembly: GCA_036001065.1. NCBI lineage: Bacteria > Methylomirabilota (SeqCode) > Candidatus Methylomirabilota bacterium. Next base: position 9,771 of record DASYUQ010000229.1, on the reverse strand, counting down.
GACGGCGTGACGTCGCCGTTGGCGGCGATGAACATGATCCCGTTGCCGTCGCGGATCCCGAAGCCGCGCGCGGCCGGGCTCGAGTGGATCTCCTCGCTGGTCCGGCCTTCGGCGCGCATGCGCTGGATCACGACGCGCCGGTAGTGGGGCGCCTCGGTGGTGGTGACGGTGAAGGGCCAGCGGCCCCCGTTGGCGACCAGCCAGCGCAGCGTCCGCTCGCACTCGATGGGGCTGAGCGACCGGAGCGTCTGCCCCCGGCCTACGTTCACGAGGAAGAACAGGCTCCAGCGGGCGGCGCCGAGCCCGGCGACCAGCGTCGCGACCTCCTCGAGGTGGGGCTCGGTCTCGGCGGCCACCAGCGTGTTGATCTGGAGGAGGATGCCGGCGCCGACGATCCGTTGCGCCGCGACGAGCGTCGAACCGAAGCAACCCAGCACCCCGCGGATGCCGTCGTGGTGGGCCGCGGTGGGACCATCGAGGCTGAGCGACATGGCGCTGACGCCGGCGGCCTTGAGGTGGTCCACGAGATCGCGGGAGAGCCCCGGCGTGGCGCTGGGCGCCACCGACATGCCCAGACCCCGGTCCGTGCCGTACCGCACGAGATGAACCAAGTCCGGGCGCTTGAGCGGGTCCCCTCCCGTGAAGATGACGTGGGGAGCGGGATGCCCCGTCGAGGCCAGCTCGCGCAGCACGCGCTCGCATTCCAGTGTGGGCAGCTCGTCGAGCCGGCGGAAGGGTTGCGCTTCGGCGCGGCAGTGCCGGCAGGCCAGGTCGCAGGCCCGGGTGAGCTCCCAGTAGACCCGCAGCGGCGCGCGCTCGAAGACAAGGGCACTCACGGTCGTGGACCGCGCGACTGAGGATGCAGCAGGTCCTGGACGAGCCCGGCGAACGTGGCCACCCTAAACGGCTTCAACAAGTAAGCGGACGCCCCGGCGTTCAACGCTTGCTGGCGGCTCTCCGACGAGGGAAACCCGGTGACGACGATCACCAGCGGAGGCGTGCCCAGGGCCCGGGCGGCCCGAACGACGTCGAGGCCGTCGCCGTCGGCCAGGCGCAGGTCGGCGACGACCAGCACCGGGTGCTCGCGGCCCAGCCCGTCCAGCGCCATGCTCCGAGTCGTTGCCGTGGTGACGCGATATCCCTGGCGCCCGAGGAGACGCTCGTAGGTGGCGAGCAGATCGGCCTCGTCGTCCACGGCGAGGATGCACGGGCGCGGCTGGGACTGCATCAGCCTCGCGCCCCCACCGTCGTCTCGTCAGGTTCCGCGATCTGCACGAACGCACGGAGGAGATCCGTCTCGGTGACGATGCCAATGATGCACCGCCCCTCGACGACCGGCAGCGCTCCGATCCGTCGCTCCAGCATGATACGGGCCGCCTCCCGAACGTCCCGGTCATGGGCGATCGTGAAGACCGGCCCCCTCATGACCTGGCCCACGGTGAGGCGCTTCAGGAGATAGTTCAGCTCCCAGACCGAAAGGCTCGTGGCCGGCGAGGGGAGGTTCAGACGGATGTCCCGATCGGTGACGATGCCCACCAACAGCGTGTCGTCCGTGACCAGGAGGTGGCGGATGCGGGCGTTGGTCATCAGCTCCCGCGCCTCGGAGACGGACGTCTCCCGGCTCACGGTGATCGGGGTAGGGGTCATCAGATCTCGAACTTGCATGGTGGCCTCCTTCAGGTGAGCGGCGTCGAAATCATGGCGGTTCGATGCAGGCGGTGGGCAAGCCGGAGGATGTCCGCGGTCGCGCTCCAGAGGCTCCGGACGCCCGTGTGGATCGTCAGCTCCGGGTTGAGGGAGCCCTCGTAGCCGAAGACGATGTCCGGCGCCTCCCTGACGGCCGTCTTACGCCGCCCGGCATGAGGGCACACCGCGGGTTGCCAACGCGAGGCCCGTTCGCGGTCGCCGCAGATCTCGGGCGGGCATACCAGCTGGACCTCGGCATAGTGACCGATCAGCGCCCGCGCCAGCTCGCGCCATGCACGACGTGGCGCAGTGGCGTCGATGATGACCGCCACCCCGGCGTCGGTGAGCAGCTTGGCGGCGCACACCAGTGCGTGATAGACGATGTCCTCCCCCCTGGGGCCGCCGCCGGCGTCCGGCAGGAGGAATTCGCGGACCTCGGTCAGCTCGAGCAGCCTGACCGGTATCCCGCGCGCAGCCAGCTGCTCTGCGACCGCCGAGGCCAGCGTGGTCTTGCCGCTGCCGGGCAGCCCGGTGATCCAGACAGCCCATCCCCGGGCCAGGCCGGAGGGCAACCTGGGTGGAGAAGAGCGCGCCAGATCGCGCGCCATGGAAACGATCCTCGGCACCGCTGCGGTCACGTCCTCGGCCAGGGTGTCCACGGTGACCTCGGGGTCCAGCGCGGGCTCGTAGGGCACGTCCACCCCGGGCACCGTCGCTCCGGGCTGTCCGGCGGCCGCGTAGATTCCCCGGGGCGCATTGCCCGCGGCGCGGGTTCGCTCGCGCTGGCGACACACCTCGATCGGACAGGTGAGCTGCACCTCGGCGAACGCCGGGATCAGGGCACGCGCCAGGTCACGCCACGCGCGGCGGTGTCCGGTCGCGTCGACGATGATGGGGACGCCGGACTCGGTGAGGAGCCTGGCCATATAGGCCAGGGCGCGATAGACGATGTCGCGTTCGGCGTCGCTGTAAGTCGGCGCGGGCGTCAGGATCTTTCGGATCGCGTCGAGCTCCAGCACGACCGCCGATTCTCCTCGCGCGCGCAGCGCCTCCACGACCGCGCGCGCCAGCACGGACTTGCCGCTGCCCGGAAGCCCGGTGATCCAGATCGCCCAGCTCACGGCGAGGCTCTGAACAGCCCCAGCAGGTCGCCAGGGTCGAAGGATGGATCCGCCATCATCCGCCGCGCGAAGTGGATGAGCGCCAGCCGGGCCGCGGGCGACAGGTCGGGGTACCAGAGCGGATGGGCGATCACCAGGGCGCGGAAGGCCAGGAATGGCGGCAGCACCTCCAGGATCTCGCGGTCGCCCGACTCGCGCAGGTAGGTCTCCAGGAAGGTGCAGAAGAGGAAGAGGAAGGGCTCCGCCGTCTGGCGCCGGAGGCCGTAGAAGAGGTAGTTCACGCCGAGCGCGGCGACGTCATCGGCCGGCTCGCCCCATTCGCCGCGGCTCCGATCGAGCACCGAGAAGTCGGTGCCTTCGCGGAAGAGCAGGTTCCACGGATGGAAATCGCCGTGGGTGCGGGACAGGCGATGCGCGCGGCCCCGCAGGCGCCACCGCCAGGACACGGCGGCCCGCTCGATCTGCTCGCACACCTCGGGGCGCAGCGGCGCGTAAGGGTGAGGGTAGCTGTCGAGGATACCCATCAGACATTCGCCGTGGCCGACCAGCTCGCGGATGCGCCGCTGGTAGAGCGTCGGCTCGTCACGCTTGACGCCGTGGGCCTGGGCCAGGAAGCGACCGAGCGCCAAGGCCCGGTCGAGGTCGAGCTCGCGCACCGGCGCTTCGAGGAGCCGATCGAGGTCCCGCCAGTAGAGCGTGCCCTCGACTTTCTCGACCAGCTGGAAGAAATCGGTGGCGTCCGCGACCGAGGCCAGCTCGCCCGATGCGCGCACCACGCCGACATCGACGCTCCGCGCGTGCCGGGGGAAGCTGTTGTAGGCGGCGTGACCGTAGAGTGCCTGCCAGGCGCGGTCGGCGGGGTAGTCGTGGCCGAAGCCTTGGGCGGGGCGCGTGCGGGAGACCACGAACGAGCGGACCGCCCCACCGACGGTGCACTCGACCTCGAACGGCACCCCGTAGCCGAAGCCTTTGGGGTCCTCAGCCGCGGCATTCTTGGCCTTGAGGGGCCGGAGCGCCAAGATCTCGACGTCGCCACCGAAGACGCTGGCGAGATATCTCGCCAGCGCCTCGCGGCCGATCACCGCGCCGTCCACTACCCACCCGGCTTCGGCCGTGCGGGCGCCTCGAGCGCCGGGCACTGCTTCGTCATCTGCGCGCGGTGCTGCTCCATCATCCCGCGCATCTCGTTCATCATCCCCATCATCTTGCCCATGCGCTCCTGCATGGGACCCATCCCCTGCATGCGGGGACCTTGCCCGCCGCCCATCTCGGTCTGCATCCGGTGCATCTCGGTGCGCATGTCGCTCATCATCGTCATCATGCGCGCCATCGTCGGCTCCTCGGGTTGCGGGTCTACCCGCGGCTTGCCCATCTGAGCCATCGCGGGAACCAGACTGAACGTGAGCAAGATTGCGAGCGCTATGGGCACGTCCATCCATTTCATAGCTTTCACTCCCTTCATCTCGCCGTTCGGCGCAGAGTTCGAGGTCACCGGCCCCGGACGGTCAGCACGGGGCAGGGCGCGGTGGCGACGACCCGCTCGGCGACGCTGCCCAGGAAGAGCTTGGCGAGGCCGCCGCGTCCGTGGGTGCCCATCACGATCAAGTCCGCGCGCTTGGACTTCGCGGCGCGGACGATCCCCTCGGCCGGAGGTCCTTCCAGCAAGACGCTGCTCGCGCGCACGCCCCCCTTCTTCGCCCGGGTGATGAGCTTGTCGATCTGCCGCTGACTGTGCGTGCGGATCGATCGCTGAAGATCGTCCCAGGTTCGCGGCGAGAGGTAGCCGTCGCCCACGATCGGGACGGGGGTCGTCATCACGTGAACCAGCAGCAGGCTGGCCCGATTGCTCTTGGCCGCCTCGATGGCCTTCGTGAAGGCGACGCGCGAGGCGGACGAGAAATCGGATGGATGTAAGATGCGTCGAATTCGCTTCATCGTTGCCCTCCCTGAAGCACTCGATCCTCCGTCAGTCGCATGAGGAAGACGGGGATCTCCGCCCGGCGCAGCACCGCCTCCGCCACCGAGCCGAAGAGCAGACGGCCCAGCCCGCTCCGCCCGTGGGTCGTCATGGCGATGAGGTCGGCGTCCGCCTCCTTGGCGCCGTGCACGATCTCGGTGACGGGGTCGCCCCGCCGCACCATGACCTGGACGCGCACCCCGTGGTTGGCGAGGTCGGCGGCGATGGACACGAGATAGGCCCGCGCTTCGGCGTGCCGCCCCACGACGTCCTCGATCACGACATGGCGCGACCCCTCGAGCGCTTCCGGCGGGATCGGTTGCACGACGCGGACGAGCACCACCTCGAGATCGAGCGGCCCGGCGATCTCCATGATGAACGGGAGAATTCCCTCGGCCAGCGGGGAGCCGTCGAGCGGAATCACGACGCGCTTATACATGAGTCGGCCTCCCCGTGCGCGCTTCGACCGCGCCCAGCGGTGGCGAGACCGGCGCGCCGGTGTCACGCACCACGAGAATGGGCGTCCGCGTGCCGCGCAGCACCGACTCGGCCACCGAGCCGAAGATCAGGCGGCCGAGGCCGCTGCGGCCATGGCTGCTCATGACGATGAGGTCGACCTTTTCGACCTCGGCGGCCTCGACGATCGTCGGCGCCGCCGGCCCGTACCAGACGGAGGTCCTTACCTGCTTGACGCCGCCTTCACGGAGCCGGGCGACGACCGCGTCCAGGTAGCTCTCGGCCTCGCGGACGACACGGACCTGCTCCTCCATCCGGTCGGCTCCTGGCAGCGTCGACGCCTCGGCGGCACGCAGGAGCAGGAGCTTCGCCGTGGGCTGGCCCTCCAAGAGATCGACGGCAATCTCAAGCGCCGCTTCCGCGAGGTCTGAGCCGTCGAGCGGAACCAGGATCTTCTCGAACTTCATCGCTGTCCTCCCGTCGGGGTTGACTAGTGACCGCCGCTCCGTCCGGGCGCTACCGGCGTGAGCGCCCGGAAGAGGTCGGGCCGCGGCGCGCCCGTCACCTCGAGGCTTCCCAGCGCGCCCTTGTCGAGCGCGCGCGAGAGGCTGTGGTCGACGAGCAGGTAGCGCCCCGGCGCCTGCACCTTGAACTCGACGATCGCCGCTCCGCCGGCGGGAATCATCGTGGTCTGGACGTTGCGGTTGGGCTCACGCCCGATCCCCGCCTCGGGGTAGACGGCGTCGAAGACCTCGCCGATTACGTGGAACGACGAGATCAGGTTCGGCCCGCCGTTGCCGACGAAGAGCCGCACGGTTTCACCCGTCTTGGCCTTGAGCGCTCCCTCGCCGAGGAGCGAGCCCATGCGGCCGTTGAACACGACGTACTCGGGGCGCTCGCTGCGCGCCTTCTCCGCGTCGAACGGCTGGTGGCCGGTCGCCATCGTCCGGCCCTTGGTGTAGAACTCCCCCTGCATCACGTAGTACTCGCGATCAACCCGCGGCAGCCCCTTGTCCGGCTCGACGAGGATGAGACCGTACATGCCGTTGGCGACGTGTACGGGGATGTGGGGTGTGGCGCAGTGATAGACGTAGAGCCCCGGGTTCAGCGCCTTCCACTCGAAGGTGGCGTGCTCACCGGGCCCGATTTGCGTCATCGCCGCGCCGCCCCCGGGACCGTTCACGGCGTGCAGATCGATGGAGTGCGCGTTGAGGCTGGCCTTGGCGTTCTTCAGACGGATCTGAACGGTGTCGCCCACGCGCACCCGCACGAACGGTCCGGGCACGCTCCCGCCGAACGTCCAGAAGGTGTACTCCACACCGCTGGCGAGCGCGCCTTTCTGCTCCGTCGTCTCCAGCTCGACGACGACCTTCGCCGTCCCCGGCCGATCGACGGGTGGGGGCACGAGTGGAGGCGCTACCAGCAGCGCCTTGGTTTCGGACTGGGGCCCCGGCTCGGCCAGGTCGTCGATGGAGCCTTGGGACCACTGCTTCATCTGCGCCGCAACACCGGCCGTGATCAGGGCGGAGGCCGCCAGCACTACCACCGCCACGTATCCGCGCCTCATGTCGTTCTCCTCCGGCAACGAGGTTCGTGCATCTGGGCGAATGAAAGAGCAACGGGCCTGCCAAGTCGGAGGGCAAATGAAAACGCCGGGTTAGAGCGGAATCGTGCGGGGCAAGGTGAGGCGCCGGCGCCCCGCCGGGACGCTGGCACCCCGCGAATTCAGGCCTGGGGAGTCGAGCGGTCGGTCAGCGGATCTGGTACTTGGTGACCAGGCGGTGGAAGGTCTTGCGGTCGATGCCGGCGGCTTTCGCGGCGGCCGAGATGTTGCCACCGTGGCGCTCGAGCAGGTCACGGAGATACGCGCTCTCGAGCGTCCTCATCCAGCTCTCTCGCGCCTCCTGCAGCGGCAGTCCGGTGACCGAGCCGAGCTGCGCGGTCTGCCCGAGGGGCGGTGCCGCCCCGCCGACCCGGAGTGGCTCGGCGTGGAGCAGGTAGTCGGGGAGGTCCTGGCGCCGCACGGTGGGCCCCTCGGCCAGCGCGCAGGCGCGCTCGACGATGTTCTGCAGCTCACGCACGTTGCCCGGCCACGGATAGGCCTCGAGGGCCGCCAGCGCGTCGTCGGCAAATTCGGTCACCCGCCCCTGGCCGTATCGTTTGAGGAAGGCGTGGGCCAGCAGCTCGAGGTCGCCCGCCCGCTCCCGCAGCGGCGGAAGCTCGATCGCGATCACGTTGACGCGGTAGTAGAGCTCCTCCCGGAACTCGCCCTTGACCACCGCCTCGCGCAGTTTGCGGTTGGTGGCGGAGACGACGCGCACGTCCACGTCGATCTGCGCCGTGCTGCCCACGCGCCGGATCTGGCGCTCCTGGATCGCCCGCAGCAGTTTGGACTGGAGCGCCAGCGACAGCTCGGCGATCTCGTCGAGGAAGAGCGTGCCCCGCTGGGCCATCTCCATCAGCCCGGGTTTGCTCTTGACGGCGCCGGTGAACGCGCCCTTCTCGTGACCGAACAGCTCCGATTCGAGCAGGTTCTCCTGCAGGGCCGCGCAGTTCACCTTGACGAAGTTGCGCGCCGCGCGATGCGAGTTGTGGTGCACCGCACCGGCGATGAGCTCCTTGCCCGTCCCGGTCTCGCCGCGGACGAGGACCGTGGTGTTGCTCTTCGCGACCTTGCGAACGACCGCGAGCACTTTCTCGAGCGCGCCACTCGATCCGATGATGCGGTCGAAGTCGTAGATGTCGCCTTGGGCGTGGCGGAGGTAGTCGATCTGGTTCTGCATCCGGCGCATCTCGAGCGCCTTCTCGATCTTGACTTCCATCTCCTCGAGCTCGAACGGCTTCTGCACGTAGTCGAACGCGCCCGACTTCATCGCTTCAACCGCCGTTGACACGGATCCGAAGGCGGTCATCAAGATGATGGCCGACGAGGGATGCAGCGTCTTGGCGGTCTTCAGGACCTCGAGCCCGGTGCTGCCGCCCATCTTCAGGTCGCTGACGACGACGTCGAAGAAGCCTTCGTGCAGCTTCTCGATCGCGGCGTTGCCGTTGGGCGCCTCTTCGACATCGTGGCCGGCTTCGGCCACCGATTGCGCAAGCCCGCGGCGCAGGGAATCGTGGTCGTCGGCGATCAGAATACGTCCCATAACTTCTATTCCTCGTTCCCGCCGGTCACCGGCAGCGTCACTCGAATCGTCGTGCCCTGACCCGGTGAGGTCCGCATGTCGATCCGTCCATCGTGGGCGTCGACGATCTTTCTCACGATCGCCAGGCCAAGGCCGGAGCCCTGCGCCTTGGTCGTGAAGAACGGGTCGAACACCTTCTCCGCGACATCCTGTGGAATCCCGGGGCCATCATCGGTGAACTGCACGAGCACCGCATCGCGTCCGTCGCTGCCGTCTTCGAGCCGCACGCGTTCGGCGGAGATCGTCACGTGGCCCTTGCCGCCCATGGCCTCGTAGGCGTTCATCAGGAGATTGGTGAACACCTGCGTGAGCTGATGCTGATCGGCCTTGATCTGCGGAAGGGCGTCGGCCAGCGTCACGTTGACGGCGATCGTTCCGCGCCTGGCCTTGGTATCGGCGTGCTGAATGGCGCCTTGAACGGCCTCGGCGACGGCGGTGTGTTCGACCTGCAGCCGGATTGGCCGCACGAAGTCGAGCACTTCCTGCACGATCGCATTCGCCATCTTGGCTTCGTTGATGATGTCGCTGAGGACCACCTGCGCATCGGGCGCGTCGGGCATCTTGCGCCGCAGCAACCCGGCCATCACCTCGATGCCCGCGAGCGGGTTCTTCACTTCGTGCGCGATCACCGCCGCCATCTCGCCGACGGCGGCCAGCCGATCGCGAAGACGCTCGCGTTCTTCCAGTTGCTCGACGCGCGTCAGGTCCTTGAAGAACATCGACGCGCCAATCACCTTCCCATCGTCGTCGCGCACGAACGCGAGCGTGTAGCCGATCACCTTGTCCGAGGGCTTCAGCCGCATCTCGACGCGGTTGGGCAGGTGGTGCAGATCGAAGGCGCCCACCAGCACGCGCACGACGTCGGGATGGTCCTTGAGCAGCGTCGAGACGAGCTGCCCCACGGGGTCGGGCGGCTCGGGGATGCCGAAGATTCGGTACGCCTCGTGGTTGATCAGCGCGACTCGGCAGTCGCGGGTGATGGCCAGCACACCATTGCGCATCCCCGACACGATGTGGCGGAAGAACGCATCGGTGCTCATATCGGCCGCCTCGGGGCGGACAACGCCCAGAGCCGGCGCTGGCCGGCGAGGCACCCGAGGACGCGATTTGGTCATCACACCGTGCTCCATGGAGCAGACCTCAACCCACTCCGGAAAGGGCAAAGCGCGTGCCCGGCCCTCAAGGGGGTATCCGTGCACCAAGTAACTGATTCCAGAAAGATTCCGGTCTGATCTGATAACAGGGGAATTACGGAATTGTAATTGTACGACCACTTTCGTCAGAGAGAAAGGGTCCTACTTACGATTCGGACGCGGTGGCATGCTCCTGCAGGGCCTCCCATTGGGCCATCAGGTCGCCGACTTCC
>DASYUQ010000228.1 GCA_036001065.1 Candidatus Methylomirabilota bacterium | reverse complement strand
CGCTTCCTGCGCCGCGTCTCGGCGGGGCTGCGGCTGCTGGCCGCGCGCCCGCCCGATACCATCGAGCTCGCCGGCCCCATGCCGGCCCGCGTGGCGACGGCGCTCGGGCTGCCCACGCGTGACGCGTTCCTCGCCGAGTACCGCCGGCGCACGACGGCGCTGCGCGCCGCCTACACGGAGGTGATGACGGGCGGCACTGGGTGAGCCACGAGAGCCATACAAGTGTATGGCTGATCCGCCTGATTCGTGCTAACTTCCCCCAGTGGCGCACGGCCGGTTTGAATGGGACCCCCACAAAGACCAGGAAAACCAGAAGAAGCATGCGATCTCTTTCTCGAGGGCGCAGTTCGCTTTCGCCGACCCGAACCGTGTCATCGCCGAGGACATGGTTCATAGCCGAGGCGAGAAGCGTAGTGACCGTGCGATTTCGGCGGCGGGTACTGGCGAAAGGGCAAGGCGACCTATGGCCGAGAGAATCAGATACACCAACGAACCCCTCGGACGGATAAGAGTCGTTCCTGATTTTCTGCCCCGACCCGAGGATCTCGTCTTCCGAGACGAAGGAGTCAAGGTGACGATCGCGCTGAGCAAGCGCAGCGTCGAATTCTTCAAGGGTCAGGCACGGAAACACAACACGCAATATCAGCGGATGATCCGGCGGCTCCTCGACGCGTATGCCGAGCATCACTTGCGGCCTCGCGCGGCGCGGTCGACGCGAGGACGCGCGAAAGCGTCGGGCGCCGGTTAGCGCGGGCGGTCGTGCCATGGGTTGCATCAAGAGTAGGTTGATCAGGTGAGCGGGCGCTTCTACATCGTCGACGGCCACTCGCACCTCTTCCGCGCGTATCACGCCGTCGGCTATCTCTCGACCTCCAAGGGCGTGCCGAGCCACGCCGTGCTGATCCTGTCCACGATGCTGTGGAAGCTCATCCGCGAGGAGCAGCCGGAGTATCTCGGAATCGCCTGGGACCCGGTGGGACCGACCTTCCGCGACGCGCTGTTCACCGAGTACAAGGCCACCCGCGCGGCCATGCCCGACGATCTGGCCCGCCAGCTGCCGTACGTGCGCCGCCTCTTCGAGGCGCTCCGGACGCCGGTGGTGGAGGTCCCGGGCTACGAGGCCGACGACGCGCTGGCCACGCTGGTGACGCGGGCCCTCGAGCACGACGTGGAGGTCGTCATGGTCACCGGCGACAAGGACCTGCTCCAGCTCGTCGGCCCGCGCGTCCGCGTGCTCAGCGTGTCGGGGCGGACAGGTGAGCCCGTCCTCTACGACGAGGCCAAGGTGCGCGAGCGCTGGGGCGTGGAGCCGGCCCAGATCCCCGAGGTGCTGGCGCTGATGGGCGATGCCATCGACAACATCCCCGGCGTGCACGGGGTGGGTGAGAAGACCGCGGTGAAGCTCATCAGCCAGTTCGGCAGCGTGGCCCGACTCTACGAGAACCTCACGCTCGTCGGCGGCAAGCTCCGGGAGACGCTGGCGGCCGGGCGGAAGGAGGCGCTGCTCTCCCGCGAACTGGCCATCCTCAACCGCGAGGTCCCGATCACGTTCGACCTGGAGAGCTTCCGGCGCGTCGAGCCCGACTGGGGCAAGCTGCGGGCGCTGTGGATGGAGATGGAGCTCACGCGACTGCTCAAGGAGCTGCCCGCGCCTGTCGTCGAGGTGCGGGCCGAGGCGGCGCCCGCGCTCGAGACGGCGCCGGCCCTCAGCGAGTACCTCGGACGCGTGCCCCGCGAGGCGGCGGTGGCGGTGGACTGGGCGGGGGAGGCGCGGCCGCCGGCGCCCCAGCTCAGCGCGCTGGGACTCTTTCATCCGGCCGCGGGCCCCGCCTGGGTGCCGGCCGGCGTCCCGCTGGCGGCGCTGGCCGAGCGCGCGCTGATCGTTCACGACGGCAAACCCCTCATGGAGCACTATCTGGCCGTCGAGGGGCGGGCGCCGGCCATCGACGACACCGCCGTCGCCGCTTACTTGCTGAACTCCGCGCGCTCGACCTATCGCCTGGACGAGATCTGCATGGAGGCCTTCGGCGAGTGCCCACCGGCGGTCGGCGCCGCGAGGGAGCAGCTCGGCTGGATCCTGGCCGAGCGGGCGCGCTGGCTCTGGCGCTACTGGAAGTACGCCGCCGGAGAGCTCGAGGCCCACGGCCTGCGCGCGCTCTACGACGAGATCGAGCGCCCGCTGGTGCCGGTGCTGGCGCTGATGGAACGCCACGGCATCCGCGTGGATCCGCTGCGGCTGGAGGTCTTCGCCAAGGAGCTCGAGCGCCAGCTCGACAACCTGACGCGCGAGATCTACGCGCTGGCCGGCGAGGAGTTCACCATCGCCTCGCCCAAACAGCTCGCCCACATCCTGTTCGAGAAGCTGAAGCTCCCCACGGCCCGCCGGACGAAGACCGGCTACTCGACCGACGCCGACGTGCTCACCGAGCTGGCGCTGGGCCACCCGCTGCCGGCCAAGGTGCTGGAGCACCGGACGCTGGCCAAGCTCAAGGGGACGTACGCCGACGCGCTGCCGCTGCTCGTCAACCCGGCGACCGGGCGCATCCACACCACCTTCAACCAGCTCGTCGCCGCCACCGGACGCCTCAGCTCCCAGGACCCGAATCTCATGAACATCCCGATCCGGACGGAGCTGGGCCGGCGCATCCGGGCGGCCTTCATCCCCGAGGAGGGCTGGCGCTTCGTCGCCGCCGACTACTCGCAGATCGAGCTGCGCATCCTCGCGCACCTGAGCGAGGAGTCGGCGATCATCGAGTCGTTCCGGCGGGGCGAGGACATCCACACGCGGACCGCCTCGGAGGTCTTCCGGGTGCCGCTGGCCGAGGTGACGCCGCTCCAGCGCACGATCGCCAAGAGCGCCAACTACGCGATCCTCTACGGGGTGTCGGCGTTCGGGCTCTCGCAGGCGACCAAGATCGACCAGAAGGAGGCGCAGCGCTACATCAACGAGTACTTCGCGGCCCATCCGCGGGTGCGCGCCTTCATCGACCGCACGCTGGCGGAGGGACGCGAGCGCGGCTACGTCAGCACTCTGCTGGGACGCCGCCGGTACCTGCCCGATCTCAAGAGCCAGAACCCCGTGGCCCGCAACGCCGCCGAGCGTATGGCCATGAACGCGCCCGTGCAGGGCACGGCCAGCGACATGATCAAGATCGCGATGGTGCGGATGCAGGCGGCGCTGGCCGAGCGTGGACTCCGCGCCCGGATGCTGCTTCAAGTGCACGACGAGCTGCTCTTCGAGGCGCCGCCGGAGGAGGTGGCGACGGTCGAAGCGCTGGCCCGGGAGATCATGGGGGCGGCGCTTCCCCTGCGCGTGCCCGTCGTCGTCGACGTGAAGTCGGGCCGGGACTGGTCGGAAGCGTGAGCCGCCCCTTTCTGCTCGTCGGGCTCACCGGCGGCATCGGCACCGGCAAGTCCACCGTCTCCGCCATGTTCCAGGCGCTCGGATGCGTCCTCATCGACGCCGACGTGCTGGCCCGGGAAGTCGTGGAGCCGGGTCAATCCGCCCTGGCCGAGATCGTGACCGAGTTCGGCCGCGGCGTGCTCCGCGCGGACGGGAGCCTCGACCGCAAGGCGCTCGGCAAAATCGTCTTCGCCGACGCGCTCAAGCGGAAGCGTCTGGAGGCGATCACCCATCCGCCGATCCGCGAGCGCCTGGCCCGGCGGCTGGCCGAGCTAGCGGAGCAGCGGTTCCGCGGTCTCGTCGTCTTCGACGCCGCGGTGATGATCGAGAGCGGCAACCACCGGAACATGGACCGTCTGGTGGTCGTCGTCGCCGACGAAGCGACGCAGCTCGCGCGCCTGCAGGCCCGCGACGGGACCGGGCGCGACGAGGCGCTCCGGAGGATCCGCAGCCAGATGCCGCTCAGCGAGAAGGCGAAGCTGGCCGACTACGTGATCGACAACTCCGGAGACCGCGCCGCCACCGAGACCCAGGTGCGGCGGGCGCACGCCGCGCTGATGGAGGAGCTTCGCGCACGCGCGTGAGCACCCAACGGCGGGCGCTCGGTCAGCACTTCCTGCGCGATCCCGGAGTCGCGCGGGCGATCGTCGACCTGGTGGCGCCGACGGCGAGCGATCTCGTCGTCGAGATCGGTCCCGGCGAAGGCGCCCTGACCGCCGAGCTGGCCCGCCGGGCGGGGCGGGTGATCGCGCTGGAGGTCGATCGCGCGCTGGTGGCGGGCCTGGCCCTCCGCTTTCCGGGTGTAGAGGTGCTGGAGGCCGACGCGCGCGCCTGGGACTACCGCGAGCTGGCCGCTCCCGCCGGGGGCCGCGTCCTCGTCGTCGGCAACCTCCCCTACAGCGTCGGCAAGCCCATTCTCACGGCGCTGATCCGGGCCCGCACCGCGATCTACGAGATGGCGCTCATGCTCCAGCGCGAGGTGGCCGAGCGGGTAGCGGCGCCGCCGGGCGGCAAGACCTACGGGAGCCTCAGCATCCTCACGCAGCTCTACTGCGACGTCCGCGTCGCGCTGCGGGTGCCGCCGGGCGCGTTTCGTCCCCCGCCGCAAGTGGAGTCGGCCGTCCTCCACCTGCGCGTGCTGCCCGCGCCGCGCGTGCCCCTCGCCGACGAGCGCCGGTTCCACTCGATCGTTCGCGCCGCCTTCGGCCAGCGTCGGAAGACGCTGGCCAATGCCCTGGCGGCGGGTCTCGGGATCCCGCCCGGGAGCGCTCGGGGGGCGGCCGAGGCCGCCGGAATCGATGCCCGCCGGCGGGCGGAAACCCTCACAATTCCTGAGTTTGCCGCGCTGGCCGCCCGGTTATCATGAGGTGATGCCGACACGATTCCGCCGCATCCTGGCTGCGGCAGTGGTGCTCGTCGCACTGGGGACGACGCTCGCCATCTACCGCTGGCGCGCGGTCGACCCCGAGCCCCCGACGACGGCCAGCGATGCGACCGAGCCCGCGGCGCCCCCGCCGCCGCCACAAGAGCGCCTGCAGACGGTGGAGCTCAGGCGCGGCGACAACCTGGTGGGCGCGCTGGCGCGCGCCGGGCTCCCGGTGCGTCGGGGCCACGAGGTCGCGGCGGCGCTCACGAAGGGCGGCGCGGACCTTCGCCGGCTCAGGCCCGGTGACGACCTGGAGATCACGTGGAGCGCCACCGGCGAGCCGACGGCGGTGACGTGGCAGCAGACGCCCTGGCTTGGCTACGCCGCGGTGGCGGGCGAGGACGGCTGGACGGTCAAGCGCCTGGAGACGACGCCCGACGTGCGCGTGGAGACCGTGCAGGGCGAGGTGGAGAGATCGCTCTTCCAGGCCATCGACGAGGTGGGGGAACAGCCCCAGCTCGTGATCGCCCTGGTCAACATCTTCGAGTGGGACTTCGACTTCACCGCCGACACCCGCAGCGGCGATCGCTTCCGCCTCCTGGTAGAGAAGCGCTACGCCGGGGACACCTTCGTGAGCTACGGCCGGGTGCTGGCCGCCCAGTACATCAGCGACCGGCGCGTCCTCACCGGCATCGGCTACACCCCGGGCCGGGACCGCTTCGACTACTTCGACCTGGACGGCCGCTCGCTGCGCAAGAGCTTCCTCAAGTCGCCGCTGGAGTTCACCCGCATCACCTCCCGCTTCACCTATGCGCGCCCGCACCCGATCCTGGGGGGCGCGATGCCGCACCTCGCCGTGGACTACGCAGCGCCGATGGGCACGCCGGTCCGGGCGGTTGCCGACGGCGTCGTGTCCCAGGCCGGATGGGACGGGGGCTACGGCCTCGCGGTCCGGATCCGCCACCGCTCGGGGTACGAGAGCATTTACGCGCATCTCTCCCGGCTCGGCCCGAGCGCCAACCGGGGGACGCGCGTGAACCAGCGCCAGGTGATCGGCTACGTGGGCTCGACCGGGCTGAGCACCGGCCCGCACCTCCACTACGAGGTCATCAAGGGCGGCCGCCGCGTCAACCCCCTCAACGAAAAGTTCATCCCCGGCGATCCCATCGCCGTCGCGCAGCGCGCCGAGTTCCAACAGCAGGCGCAGGCGCTCCTGGCCCGCCTCGAGGACGAAGCGCCCTTCTGAGGGCTCAACCTCCTGGCCGGCTGCGGGTGGCCTCGGCGCGGAGGAAGAAGCTCCCCTCGGTGACCACCGTGTCCCCCGGCTTGAGGCCGTCCACGACCTGCACAGACTCGCCGAGCGGCGGTCCGAGCGCGACCGTCCGCTCGATGAACTTCCCCTCCTCGCCCTCGACCAGCACGTAGACGACCGTGCGCTCCCCGATCGACTGGATCGCGGAGCGCGGCACGACGGTCACGCGGCGCGAGGGGGCGGTCTGAAAGCCGACGGTCACGAACATTCCGAGGCGGAGGCGGGTGTCGTGATTCGGCACCTCGACCCGGACCTTCGCCGTCCGCGTCGCCGTGTCCACCCGGGGATCGATATAGGCAACGCGGCCGCGGAGGGGACGGTCGGGCAGAGACGGGATGCTGACCGCCGCCGCGGAGCCGACCCGGACCTGCGCGAAGTCCTTCTCGTAGAGGTCGCCGATCACCCAGACGGTGTTGAGGTCCGTAACCGTGAACAGCTCCTGACCGGCACCGACGATCTGGCCGGGGTTCACGCCCCGCGTGATGACCACGCCGCCACTCGGCGCCCTCACGGTCACCTCCGCGACGGCCTGTGAGGCGTCGGTGAGGCGCGCGATATGATCGTCAGCGAGCCCGAGCAGGAGCAAACGCTGGCGCGCCGCCGCCAACTCCGATTCGTGGGCGGCGTGGACGGCGAGGATCTCCTCGAACTCCTGACGGCTGGCGGCGCCCAGCTCCACGAGCTTGCGCGTCCGCTCGCGCTTCTGGTGATCGGCCTCCAGCATCGCCCGCATCGAAAGGTACTTCATCTGGGCCTCGGCCAGCTCGGCGCTGAAAATGACCGCCAGCGACTGATCCCGGATCACCGGCGCGCCAAGCTCGGCCGACACCTGTCGGACGATCCCGCCCACCAGCGCGTTGACCTTGGTGTCGCGGTAGGCGTTGGACGCCACGGTGCCTGGCACGGTGAGCGATAGACTCCCCTGGGCGGCCTGCACGACGGCGGTCTTGATCCCTGCCCGCTCGATGGCTTCGCGCGAGAGTGTGACCTCGATGGCCTCCTCCGGGGCCGGTGATTCTTTGCCGGTGGCCGCGCCCGGACCGTGCATCGAGCTCGGCGCGTTTGCCTTCACCGCGGACTCTACCGCCCCGCGCGTCGGGGCTTCTCTCACCCGGCGCTCGCCCCAGAGCTTTCCAACGCCCAACCCGACACCCAGGACCACGAGAACGGTGGCCGCCTGCGCGATCGTCCGTCGCCTCATCGTCGCCCCCTGCCGCTCACGGTTCGTTGACGACCCGCCGAATCTCCACGGCGGCGTCGTACAGCTGCCTCAGCGCCTCGGTATACCCTTGCTCGATCTCGATGTACCGCCGCTGCTCCGCGATCACGTCGAGGAATCCGAGGCGGCCGAGTTCGTGGCTCTTGCGGACGACGTCGAGGTTCCGCCGGGCCACCTCCCGCACCCCGCGCTCGTAGATATAGAGCGAGCGACCTGCCGCCTCCCACTGGGTGAAGGCCGCCTCCACCTCCTGTCGCACGGTGAGCGTCGCGAACTCCTCGCGGCGGGACGCGGCCTCGGTCTCGGCCCGGGCGGCGGCGACGTTGCCCTGGTTGCGGTTGCGAACGGGCAGCGTGATGCTCACGCCTGCCCCGAAGAAGTGAAAGACGTCCTGGATGGGCCGGGTGGCGCCGCTCTCGGTGAGACCCATCAGCCCGAACCCCATCTCCTGGCGCTGGTAACCGACGTTGATGCTCGCGTCCCAGCGCCCGTCGGCCTCCTCCTTCCGGACCCGGGCCTGGGTGAGCGCCACGTCTGCCCGGGCCGCCTCGAGGTCCGGGCGGGCCGCGAGGGCGCGGCGGACGGCATCGTCGCGCTCCAGGCGCGGCGCGGCCGGGACAAGGTCCCCACGGAGCGTCAACGGTGCGTCGGGCGCCATCCCGGCCAGGGCCTTGAGCTGGAGCACCGCGATCTCAAGGCGGCTAGCCAGCAGCTGTCGGCTGGCGTCCAGGCGGTTCACCTCCACGAGCATGAGGCTCTCGTCGAGGGCGGGGGCGGCGCCCTGGCGGACTCGCTGCTGGACGAGCGCCAGCGCGTCA
The DNA here is from genome assembly GCA_036001065.1 of Candidatus Methylomirabilota bacterium. Taxonomy (NCBI): domain Bacteria; phylum Methylomirabilota (SeqCode); species Candidatus Methylomirabilota bacterium. The sequence continues at coordinate 13,362 of DASYUQ010000228.1, read as the reverse complement.
CGGTTCACGCTCAGCAGCTCGTCGGTCACCCCGTGACTGCGCCGCGCGGCGAAGTACTCCCCGGCCTTCGCTCGCACCTCGGCGCGGAGCCGCCGCTCGCGGTCCAGCGCCTGGGTGCGCTTCATCGCAAGCTCGCGCTCGGCGACGCCGACCCGACCCTGCCTGCGCCCGCCGAGGTCGAGTGGCACGGTGAGGCCGATCGTCTGGGTGTTGTCCGGACCGAGCGCCTTCTGGAAGCCCAGGTCGAGCATGGGGTTCGGCCGGAGCCCCGCTTGGCGGAGCCGTCCCACTGCGGCGTCGACCTCCGCGCGCGCCACCTTGAGGTCGGGGTTCCCCTCGACGGCGCGCGCCACCAGCTCATCGACACTCAGCTCCGCCGAGCACAGGCGCGGCGGCGCGCCGGCGACGACCGCCAGGAGCAGGGGCCCGGACACGGCGAGGGGGACCCACGAGCGCGGGACCATGGCCGTCAGCGCACCGGGACCGAAAACTTGGTCGAGCCCCTGCCCGCGGGCCCCTCCCAGCTCACCCTGACCTCGCGCGTGCCGCGGTCGGGGAACTCGATCGTCCCGACGTAGCGCCCCGGCGCCTGGTCGGGCGTGAGCTTGGCGCCGGCGATCATCGGCGCCATCCCCGGCATCGGCATGCTCGTGTTCAGCGTGACCGTGCCGGCGTCGAGGAGCGTGTTGTCCTTGGCCGATACGAACTCGAGCACGAAGCCGTTCTTGCCCGGTTTCCACTGACCGGACTCGCTCAGGAGCCGCACCACGAGGTCCTTCGTCTTCTGGGTGTGGATCGGCTTCAGCTCCGCCCCCCACGCGAGCCCCAGCCCCGCCACCAGCACTGCCAGTCCGAGCACGACAACTCCAAATCGCCGCGGCATACGTTTCCTCCTTTGGTTTCCGTCTACTCCGTCGAGCCCAGCGCCGGGCGGGCATCCGCGGCCCGACCGAGCCTCTCCTGCGCCTCTATCCGGCGCAGCTCCCGCTCGCGAATCCAGAAGAAGATCACCGGTGTCACGATCAGAACGAGTCCGAGCGAACTCAACATCCCGCCGAGCACGGGCGTGGCCAGCGGCTTCATCACCTCGGCGCCGGTCGAGGTGCTCCACATGATGGGCAGCAGGCTCAGCACCACCGTGGACACCGTCATGACCTTGGGGCGGAGCCGAAGCAGCGCTCCTTCCCTGACTGCCTCCAACAACATCTCCCGCGTGAGCCGACCGCCGAACGACTCTCGCTTCCGCGCGACCGCTTCCTCCAGGTAGATCACCATCACCACGGCCGTCTGCACGGCCGTGCCGAACAACGCGATGAACCCCACCCAGACCGCGACCGAGAAGTTGTAGCCGAGCGCCCACAGCAGGTAGATGCCGCCGGCCAGACCGAACGGCACCGCCAGCAGCACCTGGAGGGCGTCGACGAACGAACGGTAGGTGAGGTAGAGGAGCACGAAGATCACGGCCAGCACGACGGGGAGGACGATCGCCAGCCGCTGCCGTGCCCGCCGCTCGTTCTCGTACTGGCCGCTCCACTCGATGTAGGATCCCGCCGGCAGCGCTACCTTCGTCGCGATCGCCTGCCTGGCCTCCTCGACGAAACCGCCCACATCCCGGCCGCGCACGTTCAGGAGCACGGTCACGACCAGGAGCCCGTTCTCGCTCGAGATCATGGCAGGGCCGGAGACCCGGCGGATCTCGGCGAGTTGCCCGAGCGGTACTTGCGTCCCACTGGGCGCGGGCACGAGCACATCGTTGAGCGTCTGCGGGCTCGCCCGGTACCCCGGCGCGTAGCGGACGCGCACGGGGAACCGCTGGCGGCCCTCGACGGTCAGCGTGAGGTTCGTCTCCCCCACCGCCGTCTCGATCACGTCCTGGACGACGCCGACGGAGATGCCGTAGCGCGCCGCCGCCTCGCGGTTGACCCGGATGTCGAGGTAGGGGGCGCCGGTCACCTGCTCGGGGTAGACGTCGACGGCGCCTCGGATGCCCCGGAGCACCTCGGCGACGGCCCGGGCCCGCTCTTCCAGCGCCTTCAGGTCGCTGCCGAAGATCTTGACGCCGACCTCGGAGCGAATGCCCGTGGTGAGCATGTTGATCCGGTTGATGATCGGTTGCGTCCAGATGTTGCTGACGCCGGGGAGCGTGGTCGCCTGATCCAGCTCTGCGATGAGCTTCTCGCGCGTCATCCCGGGCCGCCACTGGCGCTCGGGCCTGAGACTCACCACCGTCTCCACCATGTTGACCGGGGCCGGATCCGTAGAGGTCTCGGCCCGGGCGATTTTCGCCACTACTGATGCCACCTCCGGCGCCTGCTGAATCAGCGCGTTTTGTTTCTTCGTGACCGCGATGGCCTGGGTGAGTGAGATGGCCGGGTCGGTGACGGGCATGAACATGAGGTCGCCCTCGTTCAGCGGGGGCATGAACTCCCGGCCGATCCGGGGCAGGAGGGCCAGCGCCCCGACGACCACCACCACGGCCATACCGAGCGTCAGGAGCCGGAACCGCAGCGCGAAGTCCAGCACCGGGCGGTACAGCCAGACGAGCGGCCGCATGATCGGGTTCCGCTCTTCCCCCCGCACCCGCCCGCCGATCAGCAGGCTGCAGAGCACCGGCACCAGCGTGACCGATAGGACGGCGGCGCCGATCATGGCGAACGTCTTGGTGTACGCGAGCGGATGGAAAAGCTTGCCTTCCTGGCCGGTGAGCGCGAAGACGGGCAGGAACGCCAGGATGATGATCGCCAGCGAGAAGAAGATCGGTCGTCCGACCAGGCGCGTGGCGTCGAGCACGGTTTCGGCGACGCGCCTGCGATCGCGCGGGTCCACTCCTCGCTTCTCCATGAAGCGGAAGGCGTTCTCGGTGACGACGATGGCGGCGTCTACCAGCACGCCGATGGCGATGGCGATGCCGGCCAGCGACATGATGTTGGAGGAGATCCCCAGGTGGCGCATGAAGAGGAACGCGGTCAGGACGGCCAGTGGCAACGGGATCGTGACGATGAGCACCGAGCGTAGGTGCAGGAGGAACACGATGTTGACGAGCGTCACCACCGCCGCCTCCTCGATCAGCGCCCGCTTGAGCGTGTCCACCGCTCGCTGGATGAGCGCCGAGCGGTCGTAGAAGGACACGAGCCGGACCCCGGGCGGCAGCCCCGGCTCCAGCGCCTTGATCTTCTCCTTTACGCGCACGATGACGTCCACGGTGCTCACCCCGTAGCGCGCGACGACGACGCCGCCGACGGCCTCCTCCGTCCCATTCACCAGCGCCGCCGCCCGGAAGGCATCGCCCACCTTCACGTCCGCGAGCTGACGCACGAAGATCGGCACTCCATTCTGGGCACCCACCACGATGTGCTCCACGTCCCGGACGCTCTCGATGAGGCCGAGGCCCCGCACCACCGACCAGGTGCCGGAGGCTTCGACCACGTTGCCGCCGACATTGCGGTTGCTCCGCATCACCGCGTCGACGACCGCCGAGAGCGGGATGCTATAGGCTCGGAGCCGGTTGGGATCGACGTCGATCTGGTACTGGCGCACCGCCCCGCCTACGCTCGCCACCTCGGCTACGCCGGGTACCGCGTTGAGCTGGTAGCGGATGAACCAGTCCTGGATCGAACGCAGGTCGCGGAGCGTGTAGCCCTGGCCCTCGACCGTGTACCAGAAGACGTGGCCCACGCCGGTCGCGTCCGGCCCCAAGGTCGGAACCGCGCCGGCGGGGAGGGACTTCGTCAACAGATTAAGGCGCTCCAGCACCCGCGAGCGGGCGAAGTAGAGATCCACCCAGTCCTCGAAGATCACGTTGATCATCGAGAAGCCGAAGGCCGACGAGGAGCGCACGACGCGCACGCCGGGCAGCCCCTGGAGGCTCACCGTGAGCGGATACGTGATCTGGTCCTCGACCTCCTGTGGCGATCGCCCCGTCCAGTCGGTGAAGACGATCACCTGGTTGTCGGAGAGGTCTGGGATCGCGTCGATCGGCGTCGTCCGGAGGGCCCAGTAACCCCACCCGGCGACGAGCGCGAAGAACGCGATGACCAGGAACCGGTTGCGGAGCGAGATTTCGATGAGCCGGTCGATCATCGGCGCTCGCCGGCTCCCGCGCCGGGCGGCTCGCGCCGCAGCCTGCCGATCGCGACCCACACGAGCACGATCAGGCTCGCCAGGAGGCCCAGGCTGAGCAACGCGCCGAGCACGCCGACCACCATCATTCCGCCGCCCATCCAGCCGCCGCAGTCGCTCATCATCATGGCTCGTCCTCCTGTCTACGCCGCGCGAGCGAGCCATCGCTCGATGGCCTGCGCGATGGTCGCCGCGTCCGCCCGCTGAATGACGTCAGGATCGAGCCGGAACACGAACTCCGTGCAGCCGTACTCCGCCCGCCCAGTCGGCAGCGCTACGGGCTCGGCAGTGTGGGTGAAGAGCCGGACGCGGTCCCGGTCGACCTTCAGGTCCAGGACGACGACGCGCGCGCCGGGCTGGAGAGCAAAGTCCCCACGCTCGGCAGCGAGCACCCGGTCACCGGCGATCTCGACCCGGGCGTAGTCCCGGACGTGGAAGCGCGGCGACTTCGGGCTCGCCTGGATGAACCTCAGGCGCTTCGCCGGGACGGCGCCGGTTTCGAGGCGGAGCACCGTGCCCGGCCGGACGACCGCGCCGGCCGTCGTAACGTTCTGGACCTCCATGCGTGAGGACGTGTAGCGCTGCCGGAGCGCATCGCGAAGCTCGGCGGGTTCGCTGGCCTGGGCCGTGCCGGCCACAATGACGGTCGCAAAGACACCGATCAGCAGACGAATCCATCCATGACTGCTCATGACACCCCTCCATCCGGCGAGGGACAGCCCTCGCCGACCCGCTCAGCAGACAGAGTCCGACGAGCAGTAACTCAGCGTTGAAGCAAAGACTGGACTACGCGGAGCGGAAGAGGGGTTTGGGAGGGGGGTCCGAAACCTTCAGGGCCACCTGGGGGACGTGCTCGGCCGGCAACGGCTCAGCAGTGGTCAACAACTGGACGGAGGCGACACTGACCGGACCAGAAACGACAGACGAGGAGGCACCGCACGGCCCTTCGCACAGGGCGCCCATCACCATGCAGTTGTTCGACGCCATGGCGAGAGGCGCCGCCAGGGCCCACACACAGGCCAGAAGCACGGCCAGCAGGGTTCGCGATCGCCTCATCGCCCGAGAGTGTAACACGCCGGCGGCCGACGCGGCTCCCCAAGACCACTGGCCCGCCCCTCGTTGCGTCCAGTTGCGGTCAGGCGTATTCTGAGTGTCGGCCTATGCATGCGTGGCGCCTTTCCTTCCCGGTGAAGACCTTCGCGGCCCTGCTCGTCGCGATTGTCCTTGCCGTCTGCGTCGTCGACATCGTCCAGGCGGCGATGCCAGGCGGTGAGATGCCGGATTGCGCCGGCCGGGTCTGCGAGATGCAGTTTGCCTGTGGCGCGTCGACTCAAGCCCAAGCGCTCCAGACGTCGCCGACAGTTCCGGCTGCCATCCTCCCCGTCGTCGAGACTCTGGCGGTGCCGACCCAGGCGCCCGACAGCGCGGCTGCCGCGCCACTCGACGTCGGCCCAGGCCGCCAGATCGCTCCACTCGCGCCTCGTTCGCCTCCCGTCATCGCCTAGCCCTCGCGTCTTTCGTACTTGATGTCTGCCTGGGGAGCAGTCTCCCCGGCAACCACTAACTCGAGGGAGGCAACTTCATGAGACGGTTTGCCGTAACGATGCTGCTCGTGCTCGCGCTGCCGCTGGTTGTGGGGGCGGCAATCGCTGCCGAAACTCGCAAGTCGGCTGAGCCGGGGAAGGACCCGGTCGCCGCCTGTACGGACATGATGCAGGGCTCCGGCGCCACTGAGGACGGGAAGAAGGCCATGCGCGAGTTCATGCAGTCGGACCGCGCGCCCCAGGCGATGGCCAACATGATGGAGATGGCCCGCCGCATGGGCAACGGCGACGTGATGTTGGGCATGACACGGATGATGGAGATGATGGGCTCGATGGGCGGCGGCAAGATGGGCGGCCAGGGCGGCATGATGCAGCCCGCGCAGCCGGGAAGGTAAGCCGACCATGGCCCATCGCGACACCCGGACGACTGAAAAGCCGACTCAGCCAACCCACTGCGCGCACTGTGGCCACCGAATTGATGACAGTCCGGTGGTGAGCGAGCGCTTCGGTGAGACGTTGTGTTCGGAGGCTCACGCTGAGCAGTTCGCCGAGGGCGTGCGCCAGGCGCGCATCGCGGCGGTGGCGCGCCGCCGGGCTGACGGCGAAGCCTGCAGCCTCCCGCCCGTCAGCGAGCGCACCTGGAAGGACTACGTCAAGCGCGGTGCGTGCTGGGGTGCGCCCCTGCTCCTCCTTCTCGCGATTCCCATGTTCTGGAGCGGAAGCACGCTCGGGATTGCCGGCGGCTCACTCTTGAGCGTGCTCGCTGCTCTCGCCTGCCCGCTCGGGATGTACTTCATGATGCGCGCGATGATGAACATGGGCCACCACGACGCGCCGCCGCGCACGGAGCCCGTCAAGGACGACTCCACGCGCAAGGCGCTCGTCCTGCTCGTCCTCGCGGCCGGACTCACCGCTGCGCCGGCCGCACACGCCGGCGAGCCGCCTCACGCCGCGCCGGCGTTCGAGCACGTCCACGCGCTCGCGCTCGACGCGGCCTGGCGTGCGCTCTGGCTCGGCACCCACACCGGCCTCTTTCGGAGCGAGGACGGCGGCCGCACCTGGGCCAAGGTGGCGCTGCCGAGCCAGCACCACACGCCCGACGTGATGGCCATCGCCACTCACCCTGTCGAGGGCGGCGTGATGTACATCGGCACGCACGAGGCCGGCGTCTTCAGGACCACCGACGGCGGCAGCACGTGGACCTCGGTGAACAGTGGCCTCGGCGGTCTCGACGTGCACGGCCTGGCCATCGATCCGAACAGCCCGGCGAAGCTCCACGCGCTCGTCCGGGACAAGGGCGCCGGCGTGTACCGCACCACCGATGGAGGTCAAAAGTGGGTGCGTGTGGACGACGGCCCGGCCGGCGAGATCAAGGTTCTGGCGTCGGTCGACATCCCGACCGGCATGGGCGGGATCTTCCTCTACGCGGGGACCGGCGAGGGACTCCTCCGCAACCCCGACTGCTTCTGAGGCTGGCGCAAGGTGGGCGGTCTGCCCGCCAGCACCGTGAACGGATTCGCGGTCCATCCGTCGAACTCGAAGGTGATGTATGTCGCCATGCGGGACGGGATCTTCCGGACCGACGACGCCGGGCAGAGCTGGACGCGCGCCGAGGGCGTGACGAACGCCGCTGCGGTCGCGGTGAACCCGAAGCGGCCGAGCGAGGTGTACGCCACAACGATGGAAGGACGGATCTTCGTCAGCCGCGACGGGGGTGTGACGTGGGGCACCCAGCGCTGACACTGGCAGCCGCCACGGTCCTGCTCCTGAGCGCGACGGGGGTGGCGCCGAGAGCGCAGGAGCGGGACCCGTTCGAACACATGCAAGCGCTGCGGCTGGTCACCCCAGTGCCAGCGCCGGACGTCGCCTTCCGCGCGCTCGACGGCCGCCCCGCACGGCTCAGCGAGCTGCGGGGGCGACCGGTGCTGCTCACCTTTTTCACGACGTGGTGACCCCAGTGCCGGCGGGAGGCTCCCGCCAAGGCGACGCTCCACCGGATGTTCCAGGCGCGCGGCCTGGCCATGGTCGGCGTGAGCCTGCGCGAGCGTGCCGATGTGGTCCGTGAGTGGGGCGAAGACTTCGACATTGGGTTCCCCCTCTGGCTCGATCCGGACGGCGCCAGCCCGGGGCCGTTCGGTGTTCCCGGCCATCCGAGCACGATCCTCATCGACCGGGCTGGCCGGATCGTGGGCCGGGTGCCCGGGGAGCGCGACTGGCGCACGCCCGAGGCCCGGCGCCTCGTCGAATGGCTGCTCGAGCAGGGCGCCCCGTGAGGTCCCGGTGAGCGGGCGACGGTCGCTCGTTGCCTCGGCGGTCCTCCTTCCGGCCGTCGCGGTACTCGCTCTGCTCGCCTTCGGCTTCGGACGTGAGCCGCGCTACATCGAGAGCCCGATGCTCGGCCGGCCGGCGCCGCCCTTCTCGCTCGCGCTCTTCGACGGCCGGACGCTCCGGCTCGAGGACCTCCGCGGCCAGGTGGTCTTCCTGAACTTCTGGGCTTCCTGGTGCCCGCCCTGCCGGGTCGAGGCGCCGGCGCTCGAGGCGGCCTGGCAGCGAACCAGGGACCACGGCGTGGTCTTCGTGGGGATCAGCACGCAGGACGAAGACGAGCGGGCCCGGGCCTTCCTCGACGAGTTCGGCATCACGTACCCCAACGGCCGCGACGCGGGCGGCCGGATTGCCATCGACTACGGCGTCTGGGGCCTGCCTGAGGCATTCCTCATCGGCCCCGATGGGCGCATCACCTATAAACACATCGGCACGCTCGGCGCGGCCCTCATCGCCGCCAAGCTCGACGAGGCCCGCCGCGGCGTCGTCAGCACCGCCCAGGGGCGCGGCGAGTACCAGTCCACGCGGTGAGCAGGGGAGGACCATGAACCGACGACTCTTTCTCTACGGCGGAGCCGCCACGGTGGCGGCGGGGCTTGGCGCCTGGCAGGTGCTCGGCGGCCGCCCGGCGGGTGCCGGGTCCATCACGACCGACGCCATCGGGGACCAGGTCCAAACGCTGCCACGCGGCCAACTCCCCCAGTTCGCGACCACGCCGGATGTCCAGCGGCTCTACCGCTACGCCGTCGAGCGCGGCGATGAGCTGCAGTACATGCCCTGCTTCTGTGGCTGCTACCGCTTCGGCCACACCAGCAACCGCGACTGCTACATCAAGGCGTTCAACCGAGACGGCACGCTCACGTTCACGAGCCACGCCGCGACCTGAACGGTCTGCCTCGACGTCACGCGTGACGTGATGACGATGCGCAAGGCGGGCAAGGCGCTGCTCGAGATCCGGCGCGTGATCGACGGCAAGTACCGCGGCACACCGACCCCCACGCCCTACCCGAAGGGGTGACATGGACCGGGTTCTCGTCGCCTGGTACGGTTGGCTCTCCGGGCTCACCCAGGGCGCGGTGGTGGCGCTCGGCGGCTGGGCCGATCGCGTGGAGCTGCCGCTCCTGGGCGCCGTCGCCTTCGGGCTCATCGGCGCGACGTCGCCCTGCCAGCTCACGACGAGCCTCGGCGCGCTCGCCTACGCCTCAGCGCACCCGGGCGGCGGACGGCCTCTCGGACTCGCGCTCGCCTATGTTGCCGGCAAGATCACGGTGTACTCGCTGGTCGGGGCCGGTGTCGTCCTGGTCGGCCTGCAGCTCCAGGCGATCTCGATCCCTGTCGTGATCGTGGCCCGCCGCGCGCTCGGCCCGGTGATGATCCTGATCGGGCTCGGTCTCCTGGGCCGCTGGCGCTTCCGGTTCGGCGCCGGGCAGCGGCTGGCGTGGCGGCTTCGCGAGCGGCTCCGCCTGCGCGGCGTCGGCGGAGCCTATCTGCTCGGCGTCGCCTTCTCGTTCGCGCTCTGCCCGACGCTCTTCTGGCTCTTCTTCGGGCTCACGGTCCCGCTGGCGCTCCGGAGCGCCGGGGGCTGGACGTTCCCCGGGCTCTTCGCGGTCGGTGCCTCACTGCCGCTCCTTGCGGCGGCCGGGCTCATCGCCGCCGGCGTGGCGGCCGCGGACGCGGTGGCGGGGAGCCTCCGGTGGCTGGAGCGGCCACTCCGCGTGATCGCGGGGGCCATCCTTGTCCTCGCCGGGCTCCACGACACGCTCGTGTACTGGGTGGTGTGATGACACCGCCCACCCGGCGCGTGGTGCTCATGACCAGCCTGATTGTGGCCACCATGCTCGTGGCCGGCGTCGGCGCCACGGCCTGGTGGGCTCGCCGCGCACCCCAGGCGCCGGCCGGGCCCGCCCTAGAACAGCTCGGGGACTACGGCGCCGTGCCGCCCTTCGTGCTGACCGAGCGCTCGGGACGCCGTGTCACTCTGGACGATCTGCACGGCCTGGTCTGGGTCGCCGACTTCATCTACACCGCGTGCACCGAGTCGTGTCCAACCCAGAGCTTGCAGTTTGCCGGGCTCCAGCAGGAGTTCGCGCAGTCTGGCGACCTCCGCCTGGTCTCCATCACCGTCGATCCGGCGCACGACACGCCGGCCGCGCTCCGGCGGTACGCCGAGCGCTACGGCGCCGGCGACCGCTGGTGGTTCCTCACCGGGAACAAGCGCGAGATCTACTGCCTGGCCCACGACGGCTTCCGGTTGGCCGTCGTGGACTCGGCAGGCGCGTCGCCGGCGTGCGGCCGGAACCTCTCCTTCGGTCCGGCGCCGGCCTGGGCGAGCCACGGCTCCACGAGCCTGGTCATGCATAGCGCGCGGGCCGTGCTCGTGGACCGGGCCGGGAGCATCCGCGCCTATCATCTCGCCACCGAACCCGAGTCGATGACACGGCTCCGCGCCAACTTGCGCGCCCTCCTCGCGGAGCGAGGAAGCCCCGTATGACACGGGTCGCCCTCGTGCTGATCACCAGCCTCGCATCGCTGGCCTCGCCCGCCCTGGCCCAGACGCCCCGCGCGCCGCTCAAGAACGTGGCCGCGGACCAGATCGTCAGGGAGATCACGTACTGCCGTGGGGAGTACCGCCTCACGATGGCCAGCGGCGACGAGCGCCGCGTGCGCGAGTTGAACCTCCGTTTCAAGACGGACGCGACCGCCTACGGCCCCGAGCGCGGCAAGCCGGTACTCCTGCCCGCCGGGATGCAGGGCGACCGGGTCCAGGTCATCTTCGCGAGCCTCGACGACCTCAAGCGCTTCCTCGTGGAGCGGTGCGAAGGAGTCCAGCGATGATCTCTCGCCGTGACCTCTTGACGACGGCCGCGCGCCTCGGCGCCGGAGCGCTCGGAGCGGGTCTGGCGGCCGGCCCTCGGCCAGGCCGCGCGGGCGCCGGACCCGTCCGGACGATCCACCTCGAGGCGCGCGAGGTTTCCTGGGAGCTCGCGCCCGGCAGGACCGTCAAGGCCATGGCCTACAACGGCCGGGTCCCCGGGCCCGAGATCCGCGCCCGTGAGGGAGAGCGCGTGCGGATCGTTCTCAGGAACTCGCTTCCTGAGCCCACGACGATCCACTGGCACGGCGTGGACGTGCCCAACCCGATGGATGGGGTGCCGGGCATCACCCAGAAGCCCGTGGCGCCGGGCGAGAGCTTCGTCTACGAGTTCGAGGCGCGGCCGGCGGGCACGCGCTGGTACCACACGCACGTGGACGAGCACCGGCAACTCGACCTCGGCCTCGCCGCCCCGCTCATCATCGAGCCCACCGGCGCGACGGAGCCAACGGCGTACGACCGCGAGCTGACGTTCGTCCTCGACGACTGGGTCACGGGCAGCGGTCGCCCAGTGCCGGACACGTCGGAGGGTACGGCCAGTGGCGGCGGCATGGGGGGCATGATGGGCGGTCGCGGGATGGGCGGGATGATGGGCGGCCGGGGCATGGGCGGGATGATGCGCGGCATGATGGGCGGCGCCAACACGCCCCCTTACGACACCATGACGATCAACGGCAAGGCCTATCCCGCCACCGAGCCGCTCCGCCTGCGCAAGGGCGAACGGCTGCGCCTGCGGCTCATCAACGCCAGCAACGAGCACACCCACGTCGTCCGCCTGGCCGGCCACCGCCTGCACGTGACGCATACCGACGGCAACCCGCTCCGGTCGCCCGTCGAGGTGGACGCGATCCCATTGGCGCCGAGCGAGCGCTGCGACGCCGTCGTCACCGCCGAGCGACCAGGCGCATGGTTCTTCCAGTGCCTCGAGCCGGGCCACGCCGAGGCCGGCGAGCGGATGCTCGTGCTCTACGAGGGGCACGATCGCGCCAAACCCGCTCCGACCGAGGAGCAGCTCGCCGACCTCGACCTCTGGCACCCCGGCCTGGGCCGCGGCCGCGCGGTGCTGCCGGCAGCGTCCGGGGCGACGCGGACCTTCGACCTTACCCTGGGCGGGGGCATGATGGGCAGCGACGTCTGGACGATCAACCGGAAGGTCTATCCGAAGACGGACCCGCTCACCGTCAAGCGCGGCGACCGCGTTCGAGTGCGCCTGGACAACATGAGTCCGGAGGCCCACCCGATGCATCTGCACGGCCAGTCGTTCCGTGTCCTGGCCATCAACGGCGCCCGCTACACCGAGCCCGTCGTCAAGGATAGTGTGGACGTCGCCGCCCACATGGGCGCGGTCGTCCTCGAGTTCACCGCCCACAACCCTGGCGACTGGTTCTTCCACTGCCACAAGCCCATGCACATGATGGGCGGCATGATCACGCTGGTGAAGATCGGGTAGCGGGCGTGCGGCCGACCCTGGTCGCGGCGGTCGTGGTCTTCGCCCTCGCGGTAACGGCGGGCGGCCAAGCGAGCGCCGACCCATTCCAGGAGCTGGACCTGATCCGGCCGGCGAGGCCGACGGCGGCGCCCGACTTCACCGCGCCGGGGCTCGGCGGCAGCCAGGTTCGCCTGGGGGCCGAGCGCGGCAAGGTCGTCTTCCTCAACTTCTGGGCGACCTGGTGTCCGCCCTGCAAGGAGGAGATGCCTTCCATGGAGCGCCTGTACCGCCGCTTCCAGGCGCGTGGCCTCACGATCCTGGCGCTCTCCATCGACGCGGGAGGCCCGGAGGCCGTGGAAGCCTTCGCGAAGCGGCTCGGTCTCACGTTCCCGATCGGACTCGACCCCAAGCTCGAGATCGCCAACCTCTACACCGTCCGGGGCCTGCCTGCGAGCTTCCTCATCGACCGGTCCGGCCGGATCACGGCCGTCGCCATCGGGCCCCGTGACTGGGACAGTCGCGCCGCCCACGCGGTGATGGAGATTCTGCTCAAGTGAGCGGGCTCGCCCGTTTCCCGGAGCCGCGCATCGGCTCGGCCGGCTGCCGAGCCGTTCGGCCTAGCGCTCGCCGTGGCGTCCACAGCCGCAGGTGCAGATGCCCTCTTTGGTGAGCGGAAGCCCACAGCCGCAACCGCAGGTGCCATCGCCGCAGTCCGACTTCGTTTCCCGCCGAAGCGGCAAGGACCGTCCCGTCTTGTGTCCTTGCTCCTTGTCGACCTGGTCGAGTTTCATCGCCATCCCTCCCCGCTGGCCAACAGGGTAAATCCTCCCCTTTGGGGGAGAGTCAAGGCTCGACTAGGTAAGCCTTCGCCTAGCCCAGCAGGGCTTCCAGGCGCTTCTGGTCGAACCCCACGACGACCTCGCTGTCGATCTTGGTGACCGGCGTCGTCATGTAGCCGAGCTTCGATAGCTCGTCGAGTGCCTGCTCGTCCCGCGAAATGTCGCGCTCGACGTACGCGATGCCCTTCCGTGAAAGAAACTCTTTCACCTTGCCACAGAAGAATCAGCCGGGTT
>DASYUQ010000227.1 GCA_036001065.1 Candidatus Methylomirabilota bacterium | reverse complement strand
ATAGGCCATTTCCCGCGAGCAGAGATGGGTCATTTCTCGCGAGCGCCTAAGCCATAAGTGCATCCATGGACCTGAGGGCCGGTCTAAGAGCACGAATGCGACTCGCCGGTGTCCGGAGATGGGATCCTCCCGTCCCACGCTCGGACAGGAAGCACACATGAATGCTCGTCGCATTCCGCCAAGGCCGTGATTCGCAACGGCGGGCCAGTGGCATGACGATTGCTGCGAGACGTGCAGCCATTAGATGTGTGGCGCATATATGTATGCCACATCTAACCGACGTGGCCAGGGGGAAGGCAATCCATGGGTATGGATCGAGACCGCCGCGAGAGGGAGCACCCGCCGCTGCGGCGCGTAGAGTTTCACATCCTGCTCAGCCTCGCCGCGGGCGAGCGACATGGCTACGGAATCATCCAGGACATCGAAGCGCGCGATGAAAAGGCCGTGCCGGACGTCGGCACGATGTACCGGGCGCTGGCGCGCATGGTGGAGAGCCGGCTGATCGAGGCGGCGGCCCGCCGGCCGGCGGCGGAAGCCGACGACGAGCGCCGCAACTACTACCGCATCACCGACGCTGGCCGACGCGCCGCCAAGACCGAGGCACGGCGGCTCGAAATGTTGATGCGTGCGGCGCGTATTGGAGGCCTTCTCCCGAAGGACACCAAATGAGCCGGAGTCATATGATGACCGTCTCGGAGCGGTGGTTCAGGCTGTTGCTTCGCTTCTACCCCGCCGACTTCCGCGACGAGATGGGCGACGCGCTGGTCGAGGCGTACCGCGACCGCGCGCAGGACGTCCTGCGCCGTGGCGGGACCCTCCGCCTGGCGGCGGTGTGCGTCCGGGCGCTCGCGGACTCGCTGCGCAACGGCGTGGGCGAGCGGCTCCGGCCAGCAATATCGTGGCGGCGCAGCGGCGACTGGGGCCGCGATGTCGAGCACGCGATCCGCCGGTTGAGGCGTGCGCCGACGCTGGTCCTGTCAACGGTGGCGACACTCGGGGTTGGTCTGGGCCTGTCCGCCGTCGTCTACACGGTCGTCCAAAGGGTCCTGATCGACCCGATGCCATACAAGGACCCGGACGACCTGTACTACGTATGGCGAGACTACGGCCCGATTGCCGACCTGAAGCGCGGCATGCTGGCCGGGACGGACGTCGTGGAGCTTCAGAAGGCCGGCGGGGTCATCGAGCAGGTCGTGGGCCTCGGCCGCCAGCTCAACACGTTCTCCATCGGGAGCGAGAGCGAGCCGATCGAGATTCCGGTGATGTTCACGTCGCCGGCGTTGTTCGACCTGCTGGGCGTGCCGCCCGCGCTCGGACGCGGCTTTGCGGCCCACGAAGTCGGGCCAGGGGTGTCATCGGTGATGGTGCTGACGCATGAGCTGTGGAATCGGCTCGGCGCCGATCCCGAGGTCATCGGCCGCGAGGTGCGCCTGAACAACCGGCCCTACCAAGTCATCGGCGTCCTGCCGCGCGGCTTCGTGTTCGCCCGGAACGAGAGTGCGGGGCCGCCGCAGCCGGCCGATGCCTTCATCCCGTTTCGTGTCCTGCTCGAAGACGCCAATCCGCGAGACGGATCGTATGCGGGCCTCATCCGCGCGCGGCGAGGCACCACCCCCGAGCAACTGGCCGCCGCCGTGGAAGCCGTGGGCCGGACCGTGGACCGCCGCGATTTCCACGGGCGCGGGCTGAGACTGTATCCGGTGGGACTGAAGTCCGACCTCGTCGCCGGCGTGCGGCCTGCCCTGGTGGCGCTCGCTCTCGGTGGCGTGTTCCTCGTCCTGGCGGTCATGGTCAACCTCGCATCGGTCTTGCTCGCGCGGACCGCCCAGCGCGAGCAGGAGCTGGCGGTCTCGCGCGCCCTGGGCGCGAGCGGGGCCGCCGTCGCGCGGGCAACGCTGTTCGAGGGAGCGTTGCTGGGGCTGGGGGGCGGCGGCGTGGCCGCGCTCGGCGCTTTCTGGGCCACGCGGGCCCTCGTCGCGCTGGCGCCGCTGGACCTGCCGCGCCGGGAGGCGATCGCCGTGGACGGGCGCATCGCCGGTGTCGCGATCGCGGCCGGTGCGTTGATCGGCCTTCTCGCGGCTCTGGCCCCGGCGACCTGGGCGGCTCGCGCCTCGCTGTCTTCACTCCTCGCGAGCAGCGCGGTCCGCGGCGGCGGCGGCCACGGACGCTTGCGGCGCGGCATGGTGGTGACCCAGGTGGCCTTATCGCTCGTGCTGCTCGCCGCCGGCGGGCTGGTGGTGCGCAGCTTCGAGCGGCTGCTGCGCGTCGATCCCGGTTTCCGGCCCGAAGGCGTCCTCAGCCTCTGGGTTCGTATGCCGCCTGAGTTCTTTCCCGAAGGGAAAGACGTGGTCGCGCTCCAGGACCGGATCGAGCAGGAGTTGGCCGCGTTGCCCGGCGTGAGCGGCGCGAGCGCGACGTCCGTCCTTCCGTTCAGCCCGCGAGCACTGCCGGCGTTCCACGCCGCGTCGTCCTATCAGACCGCGATCACCTTTCCGGGGGCGCCCGGCAACACGGGCGACGCCGACCGGGACGCGCCGCTAGTCGATCTAGTCGGAGCGCGACCCACGTACTTCGACGTCATGGGCATTCGCCTGCTGGCCGGCCGCGGCTTCGACCCCGCGCGCCGAGAGGACGAAGCCCTGATCGACGGCGCGCTGGCCAGACAGTTCTTTCCGACGACGAGCCCGATCGGGGCGGAGGTACGGATCGGGGACCGTCCGCTCACGATCGTGGGCGTGGTGCGGCAGCCGCGGCTGTACGACGTCCATCAGGATGGGCGCCCGCAGCTCTTCGTCCGCGCGGAGGGTTTTGTTCGGCACCAGGCGTTCGTGCTGCGGACGGACCGGGACCCGCGCGCGCTGATCCCGGACGTGCGTCTGGCGATACGGCGCATCGACCCGCGCCTCGTGGCCGCGCAGATCCGGCCGATGGGGGACCTGGTCGGCCACTCGCTGCGACGCCAGCACATCAGCGCCGTGCTGCTCTCCGCATTCGCGCTCGGCGCGCTGCTCCTCGCCGCGATGGGCTTGTACGGCGTCGTGGCCGGCGCCGTCATGCGCCGCCGTCACGAGCTCGCCTTGAGGATGGCCGTGGGCGCCGACCATCGTGCGCTGTTGCGACTCGTCCTCCGAGAGGGTGCGTCCCTCGTGATGGCGGGTGTGCTGATGGGCGCGCCGGGCATCTACTTCGCGGGACGCGTCATCCGCGGCGTGCTGCTGGGTGTGACGCCGCTCGATCCGCTCACGCTCACCTCGGTAGCCGTGGGCCTCGGCCTCGTCACGATGCTCGCCTGCTACGTTCCCGCCCGGCGCGTGCTGGGGATCGACCCGGCGCAGTTGCTTCGGCGCGAGTGAGCCTCGAATGAGACGGCTTCGCATTCATCAACGATGTCCAATCGTATTGGCGACGTTGCTGGTCGTGTCGGCGGCACGCGCCGGCCGCGCCGACGATGCGGGAGCCGCAGAGTACGGGATGGGCATGTGGCTCGTCGGCAAAGGCCGCATGGCTGAGGCCGAGGCCGCGCTGCGCCGGGGCCTGGCGATCGACGAGGCCGGCGCTCGCGGCTCTTCTGCGGCCAGGGTTCGGGCGCGCGCGGTCTCGACGCTGGATGTCCTCGCGGCGCTGGCGGCCGGCCGCGGCGACTCCCGCGAGGCGGAAACCCTTCTCCGGCGCGCGCTCGTTCTCGGCGAGACGGCGCCCCGCCTTCCCGACGTGGAGGTGGCCCGCATCCTGACGTCACTGGCCAGGCTCCTCGCCGAGCGTGGCGACCTCCGCGAGGCGGAGGCTCGGGCGTCGCGTGCGCGGAAGCTCTACGAGAGGATGAAGGCGCCCGAGCATGTGGAGCTGGCCGAGGCGCTCACGACCCTGGCTGCGGTGCGCGCCTCCCGCGGGGATCTCGACGGGGCGGAGGCGCTCCTTCTCCGCGCCCGGCGCGTGGCCGAGCTCGAGAACGCCCGGCCGGCGGTGAGGGCGGCGGCGGTGGCCAACGTCGGCGCGCTGCGCATGCTTCAGGGGCGTTATCAGGATGCGGAGCCGATCCTCAAGCAGGGTCTGGACCTCGGCGAGGGGGCGCTCGGCGGCCCAGATCATCCGGGCCTCATCCGCCTGAAGCAGACGCTCGCCGACTGCTACCGGTTCCGCGGCCGCCCCGCGGAGGCGGAGAACCTCTATCGGAGCGCGCTGCGGAACGCAGACCGGGCGTACGGGCCGCGCCATCCGGCCGGGTTGCCCAGCCTGTCCGGCTTGGCGGTGTTGGAGGAACAGCGTGGAAACGACGCGCGCGCGGAGTCTCTGCACCGGGAAGCGC
This sequence comes from Candidatus Methylomirabilota bacterium, assembly GCA_036001065.1. Classification (NCBI taxonomy): domain Bacteria; phylum Methylomirabilota (SeqCode); species Candidatus Methylomirabilota bacterium. Next base: position 5,370 of record DASYUQ010000227.1, on the reverse strand, counting down.
TCGGGGTCGCGGAGGACGCCCTCGGACCGAACGACCCGGCGCGCGGAGAGCTACTCGCCAACCTCGCAGCGTTCTACGCGCGGCAAGGGAACGACGGGACGGCCGAACACCTCTTCGTGAGGGCTCTGGCCGCGCTCGAGCACATCGAAGCGCGGGACCCGCGGCGAGTGGCCGTGCTGCAGGGACTCGCTTCCCTCTATGCCACGCAAGGACGGCGGGCCGACGCCGCGCGGATTGAGAGCGCGCTCGCCGCCGCGCGCGCGACGCTCTCGCCGGGATTCACGGTCCCGCCGGCGGAGGAGCCGTGACGATCGAGCGCGCTGGCGTCGCCAGTTCCTGACTCGCGCTGGCGCGGGCGGTCGAGAAGCCCGCGAGGAGCTTCTGGAAAGGCGTCATCCCGGCCGGCCACTACGCGCGGACGCGAGTCTTACACGGCGATCCTCTTGGAGGCAGTGGGACTGCCACGCGATGCTGATCCGGCAGCTTCGCCAAATGGAGAGAGACGGCATCGTCCGCAGGATCGTTCATCACCAGAGTGCCCCCGAAGGTCGAAGACGGCCTTACGTCGTGGGGACAGGCGCTGTGCCCGGCGCTCGATCCGTTGCTGAAGTCGGCGGCTCTCCGTGAAACGATCTCGGAAGCTAAGAAACAGACCAGCTGAACAGGGCGCCAAGCCACCCCAACTGCAACCTAACTATTGACCCAAATGCTGCGCCCCAGCCGATTCGAGCGGCCGACTTACATGTTCGTAGAGTCTATAGAGTTAAACCTGATGCAACTGTGTGAGTCTTCCTGAAAGAATCTACGTTTAGATTCACTGTATAAATAGAGCAAAAGACCGGTCCCAGACGGCCGCACGCTGTGCCATACTGTCCGCGGATGACTCGTCCCCGGCTCGTCCCCGGAGAAACAGCGCACATGCAGGATGGCGCGGCGAGATCGACGCGGAAGGTGAAGTTGACCGACCGAAACGTGCGGATCCTGCCGGCGGTCAGCGGCCGAACCGACTATACCGACGAACTGGTGCGTGGCTTCCGTCTGCGTGTCGGTGCCGATAGGTCCCGCGTCTACTCTGTCGGTTATTTCGCTGGCGGTCGATGGCAGCGCTACACGATCGGCGGCGTCGGGGATCTCACGCTGGCCCGGGCTCGCGAGGCCGCGAGACAGATCCGGGCGCGGGCGCGACTCGGCGAGGACCCGCAGGCCGAGAAGGTCAGCGAACGCCAGGCCGGCCAGACCTTCGGTGACCTGATCGGCTTGTTCGTGCAGAAGCATGGACCGGCGATGCGCCCGCTGAGCCTCATCGAGTTCCAGCGCGCCGCCAATCACGACGTCCTCCCCGTCTTCGGCTCGAGACGGCCCGCGGACATCACCCGCGCGGACATCCGGAGCCTGCTCGAGCGCTGGAGCGCCGAGCTGGACCGCATAGTCACAGGCCTCCGACTCCTTCGAGCAGCCCCCGTAGCCGCACGTAGCCCAGAGAACCGGCATTCAGACCCCTTTCAGCTCCGGCCAGTCGAGCGAGAAGCCGAGCGCGCGCTTGACCTCGTCGACACGCCGAGGCTTGAGGGCGCCGATACGTGAAATCAGGCGCTGCTTGGCGACGACATGGACGTTGTCGAAGTTGGCGACTGAGCGGTGCCGGAGTCCCTCCGCGGGTCCGAGGCTGACCTCGACAGGGATGCTTCGAATGGTCGACGTGATCTCGACGACGATCACCCGCGTCAGATATTCGTAGGCCGGATTGCGGGACAGCAGCAGGACAGGCCGCCGACCTATCGGGTCCGGCATTTGCGCCCACCAGAGCTCGTACTGTCTCAACGGTGGCGTCGGCGGCGCGGGGTCGCCGGCTTTCGCGACTCCCAGGCCTCGGGATCGATGACCTCCGGCTCCGCGTTGTCCGGCTGCCGCCGGTAAGCCTCGGCCATGCGCCGCTCGACCTCGGCGTCGAGGGCCTGCCGTAGGGCTCGGCGCACGAACTCGGAGCGCTTTCGGGCCCGACTGGGCGCGATGCGCTCCAGCTCCTGTGCGGTGCCTTCGTCCACCTCAACTATTATCTGACGGGTCATACTACTAGTATATACTCATTCACCGTCATCTGGACTCTAACGAGAATAAGATCAGCGACCGCCGAGGGAGCGAGCGCAAAGTGAAGTGGAAGGGTTCAAGTATTCACCTGCCTCACTCTTCCCGCATGAGTCTGGATGGATCGACAGCAAGCGCTCGCAGGGCTGGAGTGGCGGACGCTGCAATGCCGAGCAGCGCCATCGTGAGCACGGCGCCGCCCAAGACCACCGGATCCAGCGGATTCGCCTGATACACAATCTTTTCCAGCAACCGGCTGGCCACGACACCCAACAGCAGCCCTCCCAGCGAGCCCACCCCCAGCAGCACGATTGGCCGCCCCACCGCCGCGCTCAGCACGTACTTGGTGCGCGCGCCCAAGGCCACGCGGATGCCTAGCTCGTTTCTGTCTCAAGGCACTGTAACTCTCTGTGGCAGAGGGTGTTAGCGCTCGTATTGCGTATTCCGCTGATCGTGAACGCCGGTTCCGGCATCGTGAACAGCGAGTCCGCTGATCGTGATCACGCCGTCGGAGCGAAGCGACGATAGCTTGTCGTTGCCGGCCGTTCAAACGGCCGGAGTGTCTGGCCTCCTTCCGTTGAGTGTGGAGGAAAGGCGGAGGCGCGGCCTGTGGACGCTTGTGGAAAACCGGCCGTCCGTTTGGCCGGTTTTCCAAGGGGCTGTGGGCGCCGGCGTCCATTTGCCGGCGTCCAAGGTGCTGTGGGCGCGCGTCCGTTTGCGCGTCCATAGCACCGGCAGCCCCGGCAGCGTCCACAGGCCCAAAGGGCGCCGAATCGAGGAGGGCCGTGTTCGGAGCGGAGCGACGGTGCTCATGCCTTGGTCTCGGCCGTGGCCTTGGGGGCGGCTTTGGTGCGGCGGATCGACGGCCCCTTGAGTTCGAGGCGGTGTGCGTTGTGGAGCAGGCGATCGCAGATGGAGTCGGCGAGGTTGGGGTCGCCGATGACGGTGTGCCACTCCTTGGCGGGGAGTTGGCTGGCCACGAGGGTGGAGGCTCTCTCGCTGCGATCCTCGATGACCTCGATGATGTCGCGTCGCTCGCCGTCGCGCAGAGGGGCCAAGAGCCAATCGTCGATGGCCAGCAGGTCGAGCCGGGCCAGGCGGCCGAGCAGGCGGTCGTAGGATCCGTCGCCACGGGCCACGGCGAGCTGCTGCAGCAGCCGTGGCAGACGCAGGTAGGCGGCGGAGTACCCGCGGCGGCAGGCGCGCTCCACAAACGCGCAGGCCAGATACGACTTGCCGATGCCGGTGGGGCCGGTGATGAGCAGGTTGTGCCGGCTCTGGATCCAGCCGCAGTTTCCGAGGCTGAGCACCTGCTGGCGATCGAGGGAGCGCGGGTGCTTGAAGTCGACGTCCTCGATGGAGGCGGCGTAACGCATCTTGGCCGAGCGGAGTCGGCGTTTGAGCTTGCGCTGCTCGCGGGTCGTCCACTCGCTGTCGACCAGGAGTCCCAGCCTCTCGTCAAAGCTCAGCCGCGTGCACTCGCTCGAGCCGAGTTGTTGCTGGAAGGCCTCGGCCATGCCCGAGAGCTTCATGGCGTTCATCTTCTCCACGGTCTGTTGGGTCAGCATTCGTTCTCCTCCTCTGCGGCGTAGTAGTCGGCGCCGCGAATGTTTGCGTGCGTGGGCGTGGGATCTTGGGCGGGTGGCTCGTCGTCGAGGGGCAGACGGTCCTGGGCGGAGGCGAGGATGTTCTTCACCGTGCGGTAGCTGTAGGAGCGCAGCCGCTCGGCGCGGGCGCTTGCCACCTCGAGCCGCTCGGAGCCGTAGTGCCGGCCCAGGCGCATCAGCCCCAGACAGGCGCGGTAGCCCTGCTCGGGATGGGGACGACTGTCGAGAATTCCGGCCACCAGGCGGCCCGTGGCCGGTCCCGTCTTCTCCGCCCAGTGGATGAGCCGCGAGGGGGTCCACTCCGCATGCGCCCGATGGGAGCTCGGCATGTGCTCGGCGAGAGTGGAGGGCTGATGGTCATAGCGCCGGACGTGGGACACCAGGCGGCGACCCTTGTAGTAGACCTCGACGACCGAGCTGGTGTAGCGCGCCTCCATCTCCTCGCCGATGAGTTGATAGGGAACGCTGTAGGGGTGGTGGTCGACTTCGACGTGGTAGTCGATGTTGACGCGGCACGGCTTCCACTGGGCCAGGTCGTAGCGCGCGACGGGCAGTAGTTTGAGCGCCGGTCGGTCCAGCCTCTCCCACAGGTCGCGCCGGCTGACCCCGAGCTTCTGCATGGGGCGGCCGTTGAGCCGATCGAGCAGCTCGAGGATGGCCTCGTTGAGCTCGGCGAGCTCGAAGAAGGTGCGGTGGCGCAGCCGGGCCAGGATCCAGCGCTGGGCCACGAGCACCGTCGATTCCACCTTCGCCTTGTCCCGAGCCTTGCCCGGGCGCGCCGGTATGACGACCGCGCCGTAGTGCGTGGCCAGGTCCTGGTAGCTGCGGTTGACACCGGGCTCGTAGCGACACGGTTGCGTGATGCCGCTCTTGAGCTGGTCCGGGACCCAGAGCTGGGTGCAGCCCCCGAAGTACTCCAGCATCCGGGTGTGGGCACCGACCCAGTCGTGGAGCTTCTGGGTCGCGGTGGCCTCAGCGTAGGTGTAGCTGCTGGCCCCGAGCGCGGCCACGAACAGCTCGACGGGGATCTCCTCTCCCGTCTTACCGTCGACCAGGTGCGGTCGCTTGCCGGAGAAGTCGATGAAGGTCTTCTCGCCCGCCCGGTGGTGCTGGCGCATCGAGGGCTTGAGCTTGCCCGCCCAGCGACGGTAGATCTCGCAGAACTGGCTGTACCCGTAGCCATCGGAGTGGACCTCGCGGTACTCCTCCCACAGGAGGTGGAGCGTGACGCCTGCCCGCTTCAGCTCTTGATGGATCCGGACCAGGTCCGGCGGGACCTGCTCCCGCCCCGTCTCCGCGGGCGGGAACAGCCGCCCTTCAAGGGCGGCCTCGTCCAGCTCGGGCGGCAAGGGCCAAGCCAGGCCCGCCCGCTGCGCGCGGCGCAGGTATTCCGACACCGTCCCCACGCCCACCCCGCAGGCCCGCGCAATGGCCCGGTGGCCCAGGCCCTCGTGCTTGAGGCGCAGGATCTCGCGTATCTGTCTCATCGGTAGCCGCCTCGCTCCCATCCATGTCCCCCCTCCAATCGGGGGGCCTAGACTGAACCAGCTTCGCTACCGACGGGTGATCACGATCGCCGGAATCGGTGATCAGGATCCCGGAATCAGTGATCACGATGCCCGGAATCGGTGATCACGTTCGGCCGGAATCGGTGATCACGATGCTCCGGAATACGCAG
>DASYUQ010000226.1 GCA_036001065.1 Candidatus Methylomirabilota bacterium | reverse complement strand
CCCGCTCAGGGGCCGGCGCGTGCTGCTCGTGGCCGACGAGGACGTGGTGCGGCTCCGGCCGTCGTCCCCCTCCTTCCTGTGGTTCGTCGACATCACCGACGAGTCGCGGCCGGTGCCGTTCGCGAGCTTCCAGGTGGACGGCGTGGACGGCTCGCCCCAGCCGGAATACACGGGCTGCCATCAGCCGTGCGAGGAGATCCGTGGGGCGGAGATCCCGGTGGCGTGGTTCGCCTACGGGCTGCGCATCGTGGACATCAAGAACCCACATGCGCCGCGTGAGGTCGCGTCGTTCCTGCCGCCCGTTCCCGCCGGGGCCCAACGGGTCTCGTCCAACGACGTGTGTCTCGATTCCCGCGGCCTGATCTACCTGGCGGACCGGACGCGCGGGTTCCACATCCTGGAGCGCACCTAATGCCCCGCCCTGGACATCATGTGAAGAGCCCGCCTGCCCGCGGCGCCGCGGCCGAGGCGGCACGGGCGGCAGGGGTCGACGGGACCCGTTGCCGCCTACCGGCGGCGGACCCCGCGGGCCCAGGTGCAGCCCAGCCGCCACGGGGCAGTGGGCGCGTGCCGCGTGGTCCCGCGATCCCTGCCGCCCGTGCCGCCTCGGCCCCGGTGGCAGCGCTCCCAGCGCGGTGATCGTCAACATGACGTCCCGGACGGAACACTAGGGCGGCGATGGACCTGATCATCCGGAACGCCCGCCTGCGCGGTCAGCCCGACCTCGTCGACATCGCGATGACCAAGGGCCGGATCGAGGCCGTCGGCCCGCGCCTGGCGGCGACGGCACCCGAGACCATCGATGCCGGCGGCTGCCTCGTCTCGCCGGGGTTCGTGAACCTCCACCTCCACGCCGACAAGTCGCTGCTCGGTGAGCGCATGCGCCCGAACGTCTCGGGAACACTCCCGGAGGCGATCGAGATCACCAACGAGTTCAAGCGCACGTACGAGCCCGAGGAGGTCGGGCGGCGCGCCGGGCGCGTCCTGGAGGCGGGCGTCCAGAACGGGACCAGCTTCTTCCGGCTCTTCGCCGACGTGGGCACGATCGGCGGCCTCCGCGCCGCCCAGGGCCTCCTGCTCGCGCGCGAGCGGTTCCAGGGCCTCTGCCAGGTCCAGGTCGTGGCCTTTCCACAGGAGGGGATCCTCCGCGATCCCGGCGCGGCGGAGCTCCTCGAAGAGGCCCTCAAGCAAGGGTGCGACATCGTCGGCGGGCTGCCCTGGTACGAGTACACCGACGCCGACGCCCACGAGCACATCGACATCTGCTTCCGGCTCGCGCAGCGTCACGACCTCGACATCCACATGCTGGTGGACGACACGGACGACCCGAATTCGCGGAGCCTGGAGTACCTGGCCTGGAAGACCATGCGCGAGGGCCGGGAGGGCCGGGTCACCGCCAGCCACTGTGGCGCCATGGCCGCCTACAACGACGTGTACGCGGCGAAGGTGATCGACATGGTCGCCACCGCCGGGATCACGATCTCGGTCAACGCTCACATCAACCTGGTCTGCTCGGCGCGGATCGACCGCGAGCCACGCCGGCGCGGGATCGCGCGGGTCAAAGAGCTCCTGGCCCGCGGGGTCAACGTGATCTCGTCGCAGGATGACGTCAACGACCCCTACTACCCGTTCGGCAAGCCGGACCAGCTGGAGGTGGCGCTGATGATGGCGCACACCGCCCAGCTCACACTGCCCCACGAGCTGGAGCAGGTGTTCGACATGGTGACGACGAACGCGGCGCGGGCCGCGCGACTGGACGACTATGGGATCGCGCCGGGCCGGCGGGCCGACCTCGTCGTGATCGACGCGCCGTCGGTCCACGAGGCGCTCCGGACCCAGCCGCCGCGGCGGCACGTCCTCAAGGACGGCCAGGAAGTGGCGCGGGCGACGCTCGCGCGCGAGCTCAGGAGGCCGGGAGCGCCGCGCCGCGGATGAGGGCGGAACTCCGCACGCCGGGCTCGCCGGTCGAAACCGCGCAACCGCCGTTCGTCAGGATCGACGGGGTCGAGAAGGCCTATCGCCCGCGCGGCCGCGCCCTCAAGGCGCTCGACCCGATCACGTTCGATCTCGGCGTGGGCGAGTTCGTGTCGATCGTGGGCCCCTCGGGCTGCGGGAAGAGCACGCTGCTCATGCTGGTGGCCGGGCTGATCCCCACGACCGCGGGCGAGATCGTCATCCACGGCCAGCGCGTCATTCGCCCGTACACCGAGGTGGGCGTCGTCTTCCAGCAGGACGCGCTGCTCGCCTGGCGGTCCGTGCTGGACAACGTGCTCCTCCAGATCGACGTGCGAGGCCTCGACCGTCGCCGGTACGAGCCGACCGCCCGGGCGCTCCTGGCGCGGGTCGGGCTCTCGGGTTTCGAGTCGTACTACCCCTGGGAGCTCTCGGGCGGCATGCGCCAGCGCGTGGCGCTCTGCCGGGCGCTCGTCCACGATCCGCCGCTCCTCCTCATGGACGAGCCCTTCGGCGCGCTGGACGCCCTCACCCGCGACCAGATGGTGCTCGACCTCCAGCGCCTGTGGCTGGAGGCGCGGAAGACCGTGCTCTTCATCACCCACAGCATCTGGGAGGCGATCTTCCTCGCCGATCGGGTCGTGGTCATGTCCCCGCGGCCGGGGCGCATCGCGTCGGTGCTCGAGATCGAGCTGCCGCGGCCGCGCCGGCTGGGGATGCGGGAATCGCCGGCGTTCGGCCGCTACGCGGCCGAGGTGCGCCAGCACTTTCAGGCCTTCGGGCTCCTGAGCGAGACATGAGCGAGCGCCTCGACGCCCTGGCCGACGCGGACACCGAGGCGTTGCCGTCGGCCGGCGCCCGCCTGGCGCCCTACCTCTATCCCGCGCTGACGCTCGCGGGCCTCGTGGTCGCGTGGGAAGCGTTCACCAAGCTCACCGCCGTCTCCCGGCTGCTCCTCCCCGCCCCCAGCGACGTCGCAGCCACGCTCGTCTCCGCCTTGCCGCTGCTCGCGCACATGAGCGCGATCACGGCGGCCGAGTTCCTGTTGGGCTTCGGGCTGAGCGTGGTCGTCGGCATCCCCCTGGGAGCGCTCCTGGTCTATGCGCGGCCGGTGGAGCTGGCGGTCTACCCGCTGCTGGTCGCCTCCCAGACGGTTCCCAAGGCCGCCATCGCCCCGATCTTCGTCGTGTGGCTGGGGGCGGGCATGACCTCCAAGGTCCTGATCGCCTTCACGATCGCCTTCTTCCCGATCGTCATCGACACCGCCATCGGGCTCCGCGCCGCACCCCCGGAGGTCGTCAACGTCGTGCGGTCGATGGGGGCCAACGCGTTCCAGGTGTTCTGGTTCGTGCGCTTTCCGAACGCGCTGCCCAACATCTTCGGCGGGCTCAAGGTGGCCAGCACGCTGGCCGTCGTCGGCGCGATCGTGGGCGAGTTCGTGAGCGCGGAGAAAGGGCTCGGCTACCTGGTGCTGGTGGCGAACGGTGAGCTGAACACGACGCTGGTCTTCGCCAGCGTCGTCACGCTCTCGGTCCTGGGAGTCGGGTTCTACTTTCTCCTGGAACTCGTGGAGCGGTTCGTGATTCGATGGCACGTCTCGGCCCGACGCCCCGGGACGGGCACGATGTGAGCGGCCTGGCCTGAAGGAGGAACGCATGGACACCACACACCGCGACCGAACGCTGAGCTCGCGACGCACGTTTCTCGGGCACGCCCTGAGCGCCGGGCTCGCGCTGGGCGTCCCGCTGGTCGGCCGGGCCGGGGCCGCCACCGAGAAGATCGCGTTTCGCCTCGACTGGATCCCGTTCGGGCGCCACGCGCCGTACTACGTCTCCGGGGCCAAGGGCTACTACTCGAGCGCCGGGCTCGACGTGACGGTCGAGCAGGGGACCGGCACGCTCCAGGGCCTGCGGGCCCTCGCCGCCGGGCAGGTGCAGTTCAACTTCAACGACATCGGGTCGATGATCGTCGTCCGCGGCCGCGAGAACCTGCCGATGAAAGCGGTGGCCTGCGTCTACCAGAAGCCACCCCACACGATCTTCTTCATCAAGGGACGCGGGATCTCGAAGCCCCCGGACCTGGAGGGCAAGAAGGTCGCCTACTCGCCGGGCGACTCGCCGAAGGCCATCTTCCCCGCGTTCGCCAAGGCCAACGGGATCGACGAGTCGAAGATCAGCTGGTTGTCGGTCGACCCCAACTCGAAGAACAGCGTCCTCCTCAACTACACGACAGACGCGATGATGACCTACAACCTCACGTTGCCCGTGCTCCAGAAGGCGGCCCGGCCGGGCGACGACATCGGCACGTTTGTCTACGGAGACTGGGGAGTGGACTTCTACGCCAACGGGATCCTCGCGATGGAGGACTACCTCGAGAAGAAGCGCGACGTCGCTCAGCGCTTCGTGCAGGCGACGCTCAAGGGCATCGAGTTCACCCTCGCCAACCCGCAGGAAGCGATCGCCATCATGAAGAAGTCCCAGCCGCAGCTCAACGAAGATCTGGCGCTGAAGGAGGTCCCGATCCTCAAGGACCTGATCGTCACCGACTTCACCCGGCAGAAGGGCCTGGGGCGGATGACACGCGAGAAGATGCAGCACACCCGGGACCTCATGATGCAGTACCTGGACCTCAAGACCAGCGTCCCCGTCGATTCGCTCTTCACCAACGAGTTCCTGGGCTAGTGCCGTTCCAACTATTCGCGCCTAGGAAGGCACCGTGTACGTCGTTCGTGGACAGATTTAGTATCAACAAGTTGGAACGGCACTAGTCAATCGGAGGGGGCGGACGTTACGGCCCCCTCCGAAATCCATAGTCAGAGGGGGCCGCGCGGCCCCCTCTGAAACTCCCCAAAGGGGATTGCGCCGGCGAAGCCGGCGCTCGAACCGAGGAGCACGTGATGCTCGATCTGGTGGTTCGTGGTGGCACGCTGGTGGTCCCCGGCACCGGGCAGCTCCGGGCCGACGTCGGTATCGCGGAGGGGCGAATCGTCGCCCTCGGCGAGGGCCTCGGGGGGGCGAAGGCGACCTTCGACGCGGGGGGCCAGGCGGTGCTCCCGGGCGTCGTCGATCCGCACGTGCACCTCGGCAACACCCTGCCCTTCGAGGAAGAGGCGCACACCGAGTCGCGCGCGGCGGTCATCGGGGGCGTGACCACGGTGTGCGTCTTCCTCCGGCGGACGGATCCCTACCTCAAGCACCTCACGGAATTCCGCCGCGCGATCGATGAGGCGAGCTACGTCGATGCCGCCTTCCACCTGCAGATCTTCACGGAGGAGCAGCTCCGGGAGCTGCCGGCCTGTGCCGAGGAGCACGGCGTCCGGTCGTTCAAGTTCTACATGTCCGGCATCCCGGGGATCGTCCAGTCGGTGAGCGACGCGTTCCTCCTCGAGGGGTTTCGCCAGGTGACGGCGCTGGGGCCGGACGCCGTGGCGTGCGTGCACGCCGAGAACGCGAGCCTGGTCGAATGGGGCCGGGCCGAGCTCAGCCGCCGGAAGCCTCGGGGGAGCGTCGCCGACTGGGAGGCCGCCCATCCGGCGGAGGCCGAGGCGCTGGCGATCAAGACCGCGGCCTACCTCGCGGGCCAGGCCGACGCCCACCTGTACATCGTCCATCTCTCGAGCCGCGCGGGGCTCGACGTGGTCCGCGGCCTGAAGCGTGATGGCGCCCGGCTGACCGTGGAGACGACGAGCCCGTACCTCGGCCTCAGCAGTGACGACCCGAACGGCTTTCTCCTGAAGATGGTGCCGCCGATCCGCTCGGCGTCGAACACCCGGATGCTGTGGGACGGCCTCCTCGACGGCTCGATCGATCTCGTCGGAACGGACAACACGTCGCGGACGCGCGCCACCAAGCAGCCGGAGGCCGGGCTCCACGGCGCGCGGCCCGGCTATGCCGGGCTCGGCACGCATCTGCCCGCCCTGCTCCACTTCGGTCATCACGTGCGCGGCGCGCCGCTCGAGCTTCTCGCCGAGCGCATGTGCGGGACGCCCGCGCGCGTGTTCGGGCTCTATCCGAAGAAGGGGACGATTGCGGTCGGCTCGGATGCCGATCTGGTGGTCGTCGACCTCGCCCTCGAGCGCGAGGTGCGGCCGGAAGCGCTGGGCGGGATGTCCGACTTCTCGCCCTTCGAGGGCAAGCGCCTCTGCGGTTGGCCGGTGGCGACGATCAAGGGCGGGCGGATCGTCGCGCGCGACGGCAAGCTCCTCGAGGATCGGCCGACCGGACGATACCTCCCGCGGCGCCCGGCCTCGCGTGTCGATCGGTCAGCGCCTTGACACGACACGCATTCTCGGGTGAGATCGGACAAGCTCACCTGGCGCTCAACTTCGTTCCGTGGGGGTGGGGAGGGCCGAGGGGAAGGACACCGCGCATGACGGCACAGGGAGGGAGTGAGCCATGAAGTTCGGGATCGACTACTTCCCCGACGCCCAGCCGGACCGGATATCCGGCCGGCAGTACTTCGAGGATGTGCTGGACCTGGCCGAGTACGCGGACGAGCTGGGCTACGACAGCGTGAAGATCGTCGAGCACTACTTCACCTCCTACGGTGGCTACAGCCCCGACCCCTGCCTCTTCCTCGCCGCCTGCAGCCAGCGCGCGCGGCGCCTGCGCCTGGTCACGGGCGCGGTCCTGCCCGTCTTCAATCACCCGCTGAAGCTGGCCGGGCAGCTCACGATGCTGGACGCCATCAGCGGAGGGCGCCTGGACGCCGGCATCGCGCGCGCGTTCATGCCGTACGAGTTCGACGCCTTCGGGATCTCCATGGAGGAGAGCCGGGCGCGGTTCGAGGAGGGGATCGAGGCCCTGATCCGGCTGTGGACCGAGGAGAACGTCACGTTCGAGGGAAAGTTCCACCGCTTCCGCAACGTGACCTCGCTCCCGCGCCCGACCCAGACGCCGCACCCGCCCATCTGGGTCGCGGCGGTGGTGAGTCCCGAGTCCTTCGTGTGGACGGGCGAGCGGGGCTACAACATGATGGTGGTCCCGTATCTCGGGGAGCACCACGAGCTGGCCGAGAAGCTCCAGCTCTATCGCCAGGCGTACCGGGACCACGGCCACGAGGCCACCCGCGGTCCGGGCGAGGTCATGATGGTGCTCCATCTCTTCGTGGCCCCGACGCGGAAGGAGGCGCGGGAGGAATGCCGCCCCTACATGGAGCAATATCTCCGTAATTTCCGGACCCACGCCAAGGCCTGGACGGGCCGGCAGTCGGGGCAGTACAAGCAGTACTCGGCCCTCGAGCAGATGCTGAACGACATCACCTACGAGCGGGTGCTGGACGAGACCCGGGCGGTCATCGGCGACCCCGACGACGTGGCCAGACAGCTCACCTACATCCGTGACACGTTCGGGGAGGTCTACCCGAGCTTCCAGATCAATTTCGGCATGATGGAAAAGCCGAAGGCGCGCCGGAGCATCGAGCTGTTCGCCAGGCACGTCATGCCCCGGTTCCGCTGAGTGGCCTCTAAGGAGTCTCCCATGGCCGGTCCCCGCACCGCGACGACCACTGCGACCGACGAAGCGCAGGCGTTCTATCAGGAGCTGGAGCGCAACCACCTCGTCGCGCTCTGGAACGTCGCCACCAACCTCCTGCCCAAGGAGCCGCGAGGCCGCGCGATCCCGCATCTATGGCGCTGGGACACGATGCTGCCACTGGTGAAGCGAGCGGGCGAGTTGGCGCCGCTCAGCCGCGGAGCCGAGCGGCGCGTCCTCGGGTTCATCAACCCCGGCCTTCCGACGCGCTACGGCGCCACGCACACGCTGTGGGCCGGCTTTCAGTACCTGCTCCCGCGCGAGGTCGCTCCGGCCCACCGGCACTCGCCGGCGGCGATCCGGTTCATCGTCCAGGGCGACGGAGCGTTCACCACGGTGGATGGCGACAAGTGCGTCATGAGCCGCGGCGATCTGGTGCTCACGCCGCCGTGGACGTGGCACGACCACGGCAACGAGAGCGACGAGCCCATGATCTGGCTCGACGGCCTGGACCTGCCCCTGGTGGCCGAAATGGAAGCGACCTTCTACGAACCGTTCCCCAAAGACGCTCAGCAAATCGAGCGCCCGGCTGGAGACTCTGAGCGCCGGTATGGGCTCGGCCAGCTCCGACCGACCTGGGAGCGCTCGCTGGGGCCGTTCTCTCCGCTGCTCAACTACAAGTGGGAGCGCACCCAGGAGGCCCTTCGCCGGCTCGCCACGGTGGGGGCGAGCCCTCACGACGACGTGGCCATGGAGTACATCAACCCCCACACCGGCGGCCCCCTGATGCCCACCATCGCCTGCTGGATCCAGCTCATCCGTCCCGGCGTCCGGACCAAGGCGCACCGCCATACCGGCAGCGCGGTCTACCTGGTCTTCGAGGGCAAGGGCCACAGCGTGATCGACGGCCAGCGATTCGACTGGCGCAAGGGCGACCTCTTCGTGGTGCCGACCTGGGCCTGGCACGAGCACGCCAGCGCCGATGGGACCGAAGCGATTCTGTTCTCCGTCCAGGACACGCCGGTGATGCAGGCCCTCGGCTTGTATCGGGAGCAGGCCTACCCGGACCACGGCGGGCACCAGCCGGTGACACGCGTCTTCGAAGGCTAGGCCACTGAAGCTCAAGGATCGGATCGCGGTGGTCACCGGCGCCGGCCAGGGCATCGGGCGCGCCTACGCCCATCGGCTCGTCGCCGAGGGCGCCAGGGTCGTCGTGGCCGAGCTGAACGAGGCCAAAGGCAAAGCGGTCGCCGAGGAATGCCAGGCCGCGGGCGGCCAGGCCCTCTTCGTGCGGACGGACGTGGCCGACGAGGGGAGCTGCCACGACATGGCGGCCTCCACCGTGCGCCAGTTCGGCCGGCTTGACATCCTCGTCAACAACGCGGCGATCTTCTCCACCATCAGGATGAAGCCCTTCTGGGAGCTCAGCGTGGCGGAGTGGGACCAGCTCATGTCCGTCAACGTGCGAGGCGTGTGGTTGGCGAGCAAGGCGGTCGTTCCCCAGATGCAGCGGCAGCGAAGCGGGAGGATCATCAACATCTCCTCGGCGGCCATCTTCGTGGGCCGCCCGAACTACCTGCACTACATCGCGTCGAAGGGCGCGGTGTTCGCCATGACCCGCGCCATGGCGCGGGAGCTCGGCGATGTTGGAATTACCGTCAACACCATCACCCCCGGCGCGACCTACACCGAGATCCCGCGGGAGACGGTGACTCCGGAGCAGCGCGAGGCCATGCTGCGCGCCCAATGCGTCAAGCGCCCCGAAGAGCCGAAGGACCTGGTGGGGACCGTGGTCTTCCTGGCCTCGGACGACGCCGCCTTCATCACCGGGCAGACCATCACCGTCAACGGCGGCTTGACCTTCTACTAGGCCGCCGCCGGGAGGTACGGACATGACACCGTTCCGGGTGATCGACGCCGATGGTCACTGCGTCGAGCACGACACTCAGATCGCCGAGTACGCCACGTACCTGGGCCGATCCCTCAAGAGCAGCGACCGGTCGTGCTTCTCTTACTTTCCGTCGCTCGACGGATGGTTTCGGGCCGCCTCCGATCGCATCGCCCATGGCGACCCCGAATCGTGGGTGAGCTTCCTGGCCGACACCGGGATGGAGATGACGTTTCTCTACCCCACGGCCGGCCTGGCCTTCGGCCTCATCCAGGACCGCGACTGGTCGATCGGGCTGGCCAAGGCCTACAACGACTGGCTCTACCACACGTATACGAAGCGGGATTCCCGCCTCCAGGGCATCGCGCTCCTGCCCGTCCTGGACGTGCCGGCCGCGGTGACGGAGCTGCGGCGCACGGTGCGCGAGCTCGGGATGCGGGGCGCCCTGCTGCCGGCGGCGA
This sequence comes from Candidatus Methylomirabilota bacterium, assembly GCA_036001065.1. Lineage (NCBI taxonomy): Bacteria > Methylomirabilota (SeqCode) > Candidatus Methylomirabilota bacterium. The sequence continues at coordinate 2,390 of DASYUQ010000226.1, read as the reverse complement.
CGGTGCTGGGCAAGGCCTTCGGCCACCGCGACTTCGATCCCCTCTACGAGGAGGCCGAGCGGCTGGACGTGCCCGTCGCCTTCCACGGAGCGCCCAGCCGGGGGTTCGGCTTCGACTTCTTCGACTCCTTCATCAAGGCCCACACCCTCGAGCACCCGTTCGCCATCCTCATCCAGTTCACCAGCCTCATGTTCGACGGCGTCTTCGAGCGCTTCCCGAAGCTGAGAGTCGCCTTCCTCGAGTGCGGCGCCGGCTGGGTGCCCTACATGATGGATCGCATGGATGAGGAATTCGAGAAGCGGGGCAAGCGCTGGTGTCCGTTCCTCCGACGGAAGCCCAGCCAGTACATCCGGGAAGGCAACATCTACTTCTCGTGCGAGGTCGAGGAACGGACGCTGCCGTACGTCGTCGAGCTGGTGGGCGAGGACCGGATCTTCTTCGCCTCCGACTACCCGCACGAGCGCGCCCGACCCGACTTCCTGCACGACATCCCCGAGTTCGTCGGGCGGACCGATCTCTCGGACAAGGTGAAGGAGAAGATCCTCCTGCACAACGCCCGGCGCTTCTACCGGCTGGACTAGAGGCCCGCGCACCAGCTGCATCCCCCTCAATGCGAAGCCCGAGGGATTGGTCTCCTCTAGAAAGAACTGCGTTCCCTCTCGGAAGTCTTCCGTCGAGGCCACCAAGCCAAACTACTCTGCGCCAAGAAGTGTTGATTCTTCCAAGGTCAGATTCATGCCCCGATTAATGGCCTCGGCTACGAATTCCAAGCCGAGACCTACGGCTTGGGCCTCATAAAATTTCCCGGCAGCGATGAACTCCGCTCCAGCGTCCCTATCGAAGCGGACGCGTTTCACCGAAGCGTCGATCTAGTGCCGTTCCAACTATTCGCGCCTAGGAAGGCACCGTGTACGTCGTTCGTGGACAGATTTAGTATCAACAAGTTGGAACGGCACTAGCCTTCCGGAAGACGACGTGTGGACCGCCGACTACAAGGGCAAGTTCAGGACCGGCGACGGCCGCCACTGCTATCCGCTGACTGTGGCCGATGGCTTCAGTCGCTACCTGCTCGGCTGTCAGGCGCTCGGGTCCACGGCCGTCCACGAGACCAAGCCGGTCCTTACCCCGCTGTTCAAAGAGTATGGCCTGCCCAAGCGGATCCGCACCGACAACGGCGTGCCCCTTGCCACCACCACCTTGGTCCGGCTCCCCAAGCTCTCGGCGTGGTGGGTGCGCCTGGGCATCCTCCCGGAGCTCATCGAGCCCGGCCGCCCGGCGCAAAACGGCCGGCATGAGCGCATGCACCGCGCCCTGAAAGCGGCGACGACTCGGCCGGCGGCGGGCAGCCTCGCCGTCCAGCAGCGCCGGTTCAACGGCTTTCGCCAGGAGTTCAACCACGAGCGCCCGCACGAGGCCCTCGATCAAGAGACGCCGGCGGCGTGCTACACGGCGTCGGCGCGACCGATGCCGGACCGGTTGCCGCCGCTCGAGTATCCCGATCGCTTCGAAGTGCGCTACGTCAGCGCCAACGGCGGCATCCGTTGGAACCGCCGCTGGGTGAACGTTTCCACCGTCTGCATTGGTGAATACGTCGGCCTCGAGGAGATCGACGATGGGATATCGAACGTCTACTTCGGACCGCTGAAGCTCGGCCGTCTGCTCGAGCGCCACCTGCGCATCGAAGACGCGTATGGGAGACTGAACCGCCGAACCGTGTAACCCATGTCCCCGGACTCTTTTGTTACCTATCTCCCCGACCGCTCACCTCTGGGCTCCTCTGGAATCTGGGCGCCATGCCAGACGCCGACGACCCAGACTGTCCTGTCCACAACACGATAGAAGAAGCGGTACGGGGCAACAATAACCTCGCGATACGGAAGATCGAGAAACTCGGGAAGGACACGGCCCGATTCGGGAAACCGTTCCAGCCGGCGCAGCACACGTTCGGCTCGCTGACGCAACCGTCGGGCGGCGGCGGGATTGTCCCGAAGGATGTACGCGATAGCATCAAGGAACTGCCTCCGGCCGGACGGCGTGAAACGGACCCGCAACCTCACCTGTCGGCGAGTAGGCGATCGGCCTCTTCCAGTACGTCGTTGAGATTATGTCCCTTTCCGGCCCGAATCTCGCGTTCGCCTCGTGCGAGTAGCCGGAGAATCTGGCGTTCATGCTCGGCGCGTTCATACGCTTCGACGCTGATCATGACGGCGGCTGCCCTCCCCCGCTGCGTGATAACGAGGGGTTGCTTCGTGGCGCGAACCCGCTTGAGAGCCGCAGCCGCGTCCTGCCGAAGATCGGTAACCGGCATGATGTCAAGCACCTTGGACATCGGGGCGCCTCCTTCAGTACGCCCAAGAGTACCTCCGGACGTCCCTTCGAGCAAGCAGCAT
>DASYUQ010000225.1 GCA_036001065.1 Candidatus Methylomirabilota bacterium | reverse complement strand
GGTCGGCAAGGGCTGGTCGCTGACGCCGTTCCCCGTGCAGTACACGTGGCAGTACTACGAGCGCGTGATCGTGGAGACACCGAAGTACATCCTCAACAGCTTCCTGTACTCCACGCTGGCCGGGCTGGGCTGCGTCGTGGTCGGCGTGCCGATCGCCTGGATCCTGGCCCGCACGCGCCTGCCCGGACGCGACACGCTCGACGGGCTCAACACGCTGATCCTGGCCCTGCCGGGCACCGCCATCGGCATCGCCTACATCCGCGCCTTTCACTTCCCGCTGCCGTGGCTCGACCTCAAGCTCACCAGTCTGTGGATCGTGCTGCCGCTGGTGCTTTGCATCCGCCGGTTGCCGTACACGGTGCGCGGCGCCTACGCCTCGCTGCTCCTGGTGCACCGCTCGATGGAGGAGGCCGCGGCCAGCGTGGGCGCGACGGGGCTGCGCAGCTTCCGCGACGTCACGCTGCCGCTGATCTGGCGCGGCGTGCTGGTCGGCTCGCTGTTCTCGTTCATGACGTCGCTGCAGGAGGCCTCGGCCGTGCTGTTCCTGTCGCTCGGCGGCTGGGAGACGATCCCGGTGGGGATCTTCTCGTTCTACATCGCCGGCAGCGCCAACGAGGCGGCGGCGCTGGGGGTGATCCTCATCATCGTCGCGGCGCTGAGCCTCGTCGTCATCAACCGGGTGGCCGGCGCCCGCATGGGCGGGATGTTCGGGTAGGGCGCGATTGTGCCTGACCCCACCGGCCTCCGGTCGGGCAAACGCGAAGGAAATCAAAGCGTTGGCTCGTCTTGAGGGCATCGGGACGATGTGCTAGTGTTCCTGTTCACATGGTGCCGGCCCCCGAGCCTGCCTGGAAGTCCGTCGGCGAGCTGGCCTCGATCGGGATGGCGATGGTGGTGGCGACCGTGATCGGTCTCGGCGCCGGGTACTATGCCGACCGCTGGCTGGGCACGAGTCCGTGGCTGACCCTCGTCGGCCTGGGGCTCGGCATCGCTGCGGGCTTCGTAACCCTCTTTCGATCGGTGAAGGCCGCCGAACGGAAACTCGACAATCGTGAGTGAGCTGAGAGCGCGCGTGACGGCGGAGAGCGCCGGGGCCATGATGGTGCTCGCCCTGCTCGCCTCGTGGTTGGGTGGCGCGCCGGCGGGCCTGGGCGTGACGGCCGCCGGTGCCCTCGCGATCGCCAACTTCTGGTGGCTGGCCCGTGGCGTCTCGTCGACGGCGGCCAGCGGTCGCCAGGCCAGGCTGGTGTGGACCCTCTGCGCGGGCTCGCGCTTCGTCGCGTTGCTGGCGGCCTTCGCCTTCCTCTTCGCGTCGGGATGGGTCCACCCCGCCGCCGTCGTCGCCGGCCTGACCGTCGTCCCCGGCGCCCTGATCTTCGAGGGGCTTCACGCCGCCCGGCAGACGGCGGAGAAGTAGCGATGGAGGCGATCGAGCACCCGCCCATCTTCAGCCTGCCGGGCATTCCCGACCACGTCACCTATACGTGGCTGGTGATGATCGTGCTGACGGTGGTGGCGTTCCTGGCCTCGCGGAACCTCGCGCTCGTGCCCCGCGGGCTGCAGAACTTCCTGGAGGTCGTGCTCGAGCAGTTCCTCGGGCTGATCGACGACGTCATGGGGCCCGAGGGCCGTCGCTACCTGCCGCTGATCGCCACCCTGGGGCTGTTCATCCTGATGGGGAACCTCCTGGGGATCGTGCCGGGCGTGGTCGGGCCGACGGCCAACCTCAACACGACCGCGGCCTGCGCGCTGACGGTCTTCATCGCCTACCACGCCATCGGCATCCGCAAGCAGGGCCTCGGCACCTACCTGAACCACTTCGCGGGTCCGATGCCCTGGTCACTGGGGATGGTCCCCATCAAGCTGCTCATGATCCCGATCGAGCTGATCAGCCACCTGGCCCGCCCGCTGTCGCTCTCCTTGCGACTCTTCGGCAACATGACGGGGGGGCACATCCTGCTGGCCATCATCTTCTTTCTCATGGGGCTGGACGGCCTGATCGGGTGGGCGCTGTCGGGTAGCGCGGCCGGGGCCCTGGTCGGGGGCCTGGGCGGCATCATCATGATCGCCTTCACCGTGGGGTTTCTCTACCCCCTCAAGATCCTCGTCTCGGTTCTCCAGGCATTCATCTTCGTGATGCTGACGATGCTGTACATCTCCGGAGCGATCGAAGAGACCGAACACCACGCGGATCACCACGAGCAGAAGCAAACACGCTGAGAGGAGGAAGGTCGTGTCACGTTCACTGATTCTGGTGGGTCTGGCAGTCGTCGGGATTCCGGGTGTCGCGTCCGCCGCAGAAGCCGCCGGGGGCGGCGGCGGATGGATTGGTCCCTTCGCCGTGATCGCCGCTGGGTTGGGCATGGCGCTGGCGGCGGGTCTTTGCGGGCTCGGCCAGGGGCGCGCGGTGGCCTCCGCCGTCGACGCGATGGCGCGCCAGCCGGGGGCGGCGGCGCGTATTCAGACCGCGATGATCATCGGTCTGGCGCTGATCGAGTCGCTGGCCATCTACGTCCTCGTCGTCGCGATGATTCTCCTGTTCGTGCAACCGATCAAGTAGGCACGCCCAGGGCGGCGGGCGCGGCGTCGAGCGCGCGCCCGCCGCCATGAACCCGGATGCCCCGGCGCGCCAGCTATCGCTTCTCCAAGATCCCGGAGATGACCATTCGGCGTCTCTCCGTCTACACGCGCTGTCTGCTGCAGCTCGAGGAGGACGGCGTCAAGACGGTCTCGTCCCAAGAGCTGGCCGAGCGCTTCAACCTCAACTCGGCGCAGGTGCGCAAGGACCTGGCGTACTTCGGTGAGTTCGGCGTGCGCGGCATCGGCTACTACGTCTCTGGCCTCAAGGCCGAGCTACAGAAGATCCTGGGCCTCCATCGGGAGTGGCCGGTCGCGCTGGTCGGCTTCGGCAATCTCGGCTCGGCGCTCTTCCACTACAAGGGCTTCGCCCGGCAGGGGTTCCGGATCAGCGCGATCTTCGACGAAGATCCCGCCAAATACAACCGTGAGGTCGACGGCGTCCCCGTCCTCCCCGCCCGCGAGCTGGCCCGCGAGGTCAAGGCGCGGGGCATCCAGATCGGGATCGTGGCGGTGCCGGCGGAGAGCGCGCAGGTGGTAACGGACCAGCTCGTGGCCGCGGGCATCAAGGCGATCCTGAACTTCGCGCCCGTCCGCATCCGCGTGCCCCGCGACATCCGGCTCAAGGACGTGGACCTGTCGATCGAGCTGGAGACTCTCAGCTTCTACCTCGCGAAAGGCGCGCGGTGAGCGCCGGTCAGGTGGGCCCTTCCTCGACCACGCTTCGGCGCGATAGGTTGCGCCCCTCTTCTCGGTGGGGCGGTCCCCTGAGACACGGGTCTCGGAGGGCCACCCGACCGGCGCTGCCGCACGACGTCGGAGGCCCCGGCCGGGCCCGACGAGCGCGCGGGCATCGACCGGTGCTGCCGCACGACGTCACGGGCCTCGGCCGGCGGCGCCTCCCGACGTCGCGGTCGCAGCGAGGCCCGGGGGTCGTGGTAGGGTAGGGGTCGTTCGCTCGATGTTGAGACAGTGGCCGCCCTTTGACGAGCTGGCGAAAGCCTTCGCCGAGGGGGTCGTCTGTCTGCGCGTCGCCGGCCTCACCGGCTCGGCCCGCGCGCTCGCCGTCGCCGAGTTGCTCCACGCGCATCCCCGCCCCGCCCTGGTGATGGCCGCGTCCCTGGCGGAGGCCCATCACTGGGCTCAGGATCTGAGGTTCTTCGGCGCCCCCGCCCTCGAGTTCGCCGAGCGGGAGCCGCGTCTCTGGCGCGGCGGCCACGAGCGCGAGGCCGACGCCGAGCGCGCGCTCATCTGCCGGCGCCTGCTCGCGGGGGAGCCCATCGCCGTCGTGGCGACGCCGGCCGCGCTGGACGTGCCGCTGCCGGCGCCGGCGGCGTTCGGCGCCGGCACCCTCCGATTCTCGGTCGGCGACAGCCTGGACCGGGAGCTCCTCATCGAGGCGCTCCAGCACGCCGGCTACGAGCGCGTCGACACCGTGGTGGAGGTGGGGCAGTGGAGCGTGCGCGGCGGCATCGTGGACATCTTCACGCCGACCCACCCGGCGCCGGCCCGGCTCGAGTTCTTCGGCGACGAGATCGAGTCGATCCGACTCTTCGACCCGACCGCCCAGCGCTCCCAGGCGCACCTGGACGAGCTGGTCGTCCTGCCCCTGGACGCCGGCGGCGCCCCGGCCGAGGCGGCGGGGGCGTCGAGCCTGCTCGAGTACCTGCCCGCGCCCGCGCCCGTGGTCATCGACTCGCCGCGCCTCCTGGACGAGCCCACCGAGGAGGCGCCGGACCGGCCGTCGCTGGGCGAGCGTCTCGGCGAGCGGCAGCGCATCGAGCTGGAGCTGGTCGCCGGCGCGTCCGGCCCTTCGGGGTTCACCCTCGACACGCACGCGGTCGGCCGCTACTCCGGCAAGTTCGCCCAGCTCGCCGACGAGCTGGCGCGGTGGCGCCGCGAGGGCTTCCGCGTGCGCCTGGTGGCCGCGGACGCCCACCAGGCCGACCACCTGCGCCAGATCCTCCACGAGCACGGCCTGGAGGCGCTGGCCACGGCGATGCTCGACGGTCCCGAAGGGCTCGCGATCGTCGTGGGCGAGTGCGGGAGCGGGTTCTCCATCCCCGCCCTCGGCTTCATTCTGCTCACCGAGACGGAGATCTTTGGCGCCCGCCGCCGCACGCTCAAGCGGCCTCGGTTCCAGCGCGGCTCCCCCCTGGGCGCTTTCACCGACCTCGCAGTCGGTGACCTCGTCGTTCACGAGGACCACGGTATCGGGCGCTATCTCGGGCTCAGGACGATGAGCGTCGGGGGCCGCGAGGGCGACTTCCTGCTGCTCGAGTACGCGGAAGGGGAGCAGCTCTACCTGCCGGTCGAGCGGCTCGATCTCATCTCCAAGTACCTGGGCGGCGACGCCGGCGCGGCCCGCCTGGACCGCCTGGGCGGCGCGTCCTGGCAGCGGGTCAAGGAGTCGGTGCGCGCGGCCCTACGGGACATGGCCGAGGAGCTGCTGAAGCTCTACGCGCGACGTGTTGTGGCCGAGGGCCACGGCTTTTCCCTGGACACGCCCTGGCAACGCGAGTTCGAGGCCGCCTTCCGCTTCGAGGAGACGCCCGACCAGCTGCGCGCCATCGAAGACGCCAAGCACGACATGGAGACGGATCGCCCGATGGACCGCCTGGTCGCCGGCGACGTGGGCTACGGCAAGACCGAGGTGGCACTCCGCGCCGCCTTCAAGGCCGTCGCCGACGGCACCCAGGTCGCCGTGCTGGTGCCCACGACGGTGCTGGCCCAGCAGCACTTCGGGACGTTCAGCGAGCGGTTCGCGCCATTTCCCGCTCGGGTCGAGCTGCTGTCGCGCTTCCGCGCGCCGGCGGAGCAGAAGGTCGTGATCGAGGGGCTGGGCACCGGAGCCGTGGACGTGGTGATCGGTACCCACCGGCTGCTCTCCAAGGACGTCACCTTCAAGAACCTGGGCCTGCTGATCATCGACGAGGAGCACCGGTTCGGCGTCGCCCACAAGGAGCGGCTCAAGCAGTTCCGGGCGTCGGTGGACGTCCTGGCGCTCACCGCCACGCCGATCCCGCGCACGCTCTACATGTCGCTCTCGGGCGTGCGCGACATGTCGGTGATCGAGACGCCGCCGCTCGACCGGCTGCCGGTGGAGACGATGATCCGCCGCTTCAGCAAGGCGGTCATCAAAGAGGCGCTGGAGCGCGAGCTCGCGCGCGGCGGGCAGGTCTTCTTCGTCCACAACCGCGTCCAGTCGCTGCCCTCGATGACGCGCCTCCTCCAGCAGCTGGTCCCCGACGCCCGCATCGCGATGGCGCACGGCCAGATGCGGGAGCGCGAGCTGGAGGCGGCCATGGTCAAGTTCGTGAGCGGCCAGGCGGACGTGCTGGTCTCGACGGCGATCATCGAGTCCGGGCTGGACATCCCGGCGTCGAACACGATCGTCGTCAACCGCGCCGACCGCTTCGGCCTGGCCCAGCTCTACCAGCTGCGGGGGCGCGTGGGGCGGGAGCGCCAGCAGGCCTACTGCTGTCTGCTGGTGCCGGCCGACGGCCGGGTCGACGAGCAGGCTCAGCGCCGACTCCGCGCCTTGCAGGAGCTCACCGAACTCGGCTCGGGCTTCAAGCTGGCCCTCCGCGACCTCGAGATCCGGGGCGCCGGCAACCTCCTGGGGGCCCAGCAGCACGGCCATATCGCCGCCGTCGGCTTCGATCTTTACTCGAAGCTTCTGACCGAGGCCGTGCGAGAATTGAGGGGCGAACCGGCGGCGACGACGGTCGAGCCGGTCGTCAGCGTCGACGTCGAAGGCTTCTTGCCCGAAGACTATGTCCCCGAAGTCAACCAGCGCCTGGCGCTTTACAAGCGGCTGGCCGGTGCCCAGGCCGACGCCGAGGTCGCCGATCTGCGCGCAGAGCTTTCGGACCGGTTCGGTCCCCTGCCCGAGCCCGGCCAGCAGCTCCTCGACATCGTGCGCATTCGCGTGGCGGCCCGCGCCCTGGGCATCGAGCGGATCGAGGCGGGGGAGGGCCGGGCTCTCGTCACGTTCGCGCCGGCGACGCCGGTCGAGCCGCAGCGACTGGTGGGCGCCATCCAGAGGAGCCGGGGACGGCTCCTGATGAAGCGCGAGTTCACGCTGGAGGCGACCATCGACCGCGGCGAGTGGCCGGTGGTGCGCGACTCCCTGCTCCACCTGCTCGGCGAGCTGGCGCGCCCGTGACGGGCCAGCTGCTGGCCCTGACGATGCTCGCCGCGCTCCTGGGTGGCTGTGCGGCTCCGCGCTGGATGCCGTTCATGGGGAAGTCCAAGGGCTCCGATCCGAACACCGCCCGCATGGCCCCGCCGCCGGGACACGCGCAGTCGCCGGCACCGGCGCGCGCGCCGATTGCGCTGTCGGCGGACAGCGTGGCTGACCGCATCGTCGCCGTCGTCAACAACGACGCCATCACACTCGGCGAGCTGCAGGAGACCATCGCCGGGTACCGCCAGGAGAACCGCGGGGCCGTCTCGGTGACGGACGCAGAGCTGATCCAGCAGTTCCTGACGCGGATCATCGAGAACCGGCTGCAGCTGCAGGAAGCGGAGCGGGAAAAGATCACCGTCGAGGACGCCGAGGTCGACGAAGAGCTGACGGAACGCATGAAGCGGTTCGGTGCCAAGAGCAAGGACGACCTGGAGGCCATGGTGAAGGCCCAGGGGTTGACCATGGAGGCGGTGAAGAAGAAGGTGCGGGACGCCGTCCGCGTCTCCAAGATCATTCGGCGCAAGGTGACGCTGCGGGTGTCCGTGACCGAGGACGAGATCGACCGGTACCTGACCGCGAACCGGGAAAAGCTCGAAACCGGGCTGAGCTATCATGCCCGTCACATCCTGATCACGCCCACGGGGGCCTCCGACGCCGCCTGGGAGGCCGCCCGCATCCGCGCCGACATGATCCGGGCCCAGATCCTCGAGGGCGCCGACTTCGCCGAGCTGGCGCGCCAGCACTCGCAGGACGCCAGCGCCAAGGACGGCGGCGACCTGGGCACCCTCAAGCGGGGCGAGCTGGCGTCGGAGGTCGAGACGCATATCCTCAGCCTGCGGGCCGGTGAGACCTCCCGGCCCTATCGGTCGGCGCTGGGCCACCACATCTTCCGCCTGGAGTCGAAGGAGGCGCTGGAAGGGGAGGCTCTCCAGCGGGCGCGGCAGCAGGTGCGAGAGATCCTCTTCCGGCAAAAGTACGAGGCCCGCCTGGAGGCCTGGCTCAAAGAGATCAAACAGCGCGCGATCATCGAGGTCCGCATGTGACAAAATCATTGACAAATCTGCCGACGAGTGGGAACATTGCGTTGCCGTTGGTAGTTCCAACCCCGCAGAAACCCGCGTACAACGCGCGACCACTAACCTCATGGCGACCATGAGCGCCGTGCCCGGAGCCGTTTGATGAACGCCCGCCGAGACCGAGGCCAAGGAAATTCGACGACCGAGACCCCCGCCGGTGGAATGAATCTCTCCGAGCTGAAGGAGAAGGCGATTGTCGACCTGAACGCCATCGCCCGCGAGTTGAACGTCCAGAACACGGGCGGACTCCGCAAGCAGGAGCTGATCTTCAAGATCCTGCAGGCGCAGGCGGAGAAAGACGGGCTCATCTACGCCGAGGGCGTCCTCGAAGTCCTGCCCGATGGGTTCGGGTTCCTGCGGGCACCGGACTACAACTACTTGCCCGGTCCCGACGACATTTATGTCTCGCCCTCGCAGATCCGTCGCTTCGATCTCCGGACGGGTGACACCGTCTCGGGTCAGGTGCGCCCGCCCAAAGACTCCGAGCGCTACTTCGCGCTGCTCAAGGTGGAAGCGATCAACTTCGAGGGGCCCGAGCAGGCGCGCGAGAAGATCCTCTTCGACAATCTCACGCCGCTCTACCCCATGGAGCGGCTGCGGCTGGAGCACGACCCGGAGAACCTCACGACGCGGGTGATGGATCTGCTCACGCCGATCGGCAAGGGCCAGCGCGGCATGATCGTCGCCGCGCCGCGCACCGGTAAGACGATGATGCTGCAGTCGATCGCCCACGCGATCGCCCACAACCATCCCGAGGTGTACCTCATCGTGTTGCTGATCGACGAGCGGCCGGAAGAGGTCACCGACATGCAGCGGACGGTCAAGGGCGAGGTGATCTCCTCGACCTTCGATGAGCCGCCCCAGCGCCACATCCAGGTGGCCGACATGGTGATCGAAAAGGCCAAGCGCTTGGTGGAACACAAGAGGGATGTCGTCGTCCTCCTGGATTCACTCACGCGATTTGCCCGCGCCCACAACGCGATCATTCCTTCCTCGGGGAAGGTGCTCTCGGGCGGGCTCGATGCCAACGCGCTCCAGCGGCCCCGCCGGTTCTTCGCGGCGGCCCGGAACATCGAGGAAGGCGGCTCGTTGACGATCATGGCCACCGCGATCGTCGACACCGGCAGCCGCATGGACGACGTCATCTTCGAGGAGTTCAAGGGCACCGGCAACATGGAGGTCCATCTGGACCGCCGCCTGATGGACAAGCGCATCTTCCCGACGATCAACATCGAGCAATCGGGCACCCGCAAGGAAGAGCTGCTGCTGGAGAAGGACGAGCTGCAGAAGGTCTGGCTGCTCCGCAAGGCGCTGTCCCAGCTCAATCCGGTCGAGGCGATGGAGCTTCTGCTCGACAAGCTCAAGCAGACGAAGAGCAACCGCGAATTCCTCGCCGCCATGCACTCGATGGGGTAACACTCGGAGGGGGACTCCGTCCCCCATCCTCGTCGGAGGGGGCCTCGACGGCCCCCTCCGATGCCTCCCCAGGACAGAATTGCGGCGGCGAAGCCGGCGCTCGAACCACCGGAACCCCTTGTGTTTTTGGCATTTTTCTAGACCGGTGGTATGCTTGGTACTTCCAGGGGAGGTAGGCCGTGAAGGCTGGCATTCATCCTGAGTACGTCGAGACGACGATCACCTGCGCGTGCGGGGAAGTCATCCACACGCGTTCCACCAGGCCGGAAATTCACGTCGAAATCTGTTCCCGGTGCCATCCCTTCTACACCGGCAAGCAGAAGATCATCGATACGGCGGGGCGGGTGGAGCGGTTCCAGCGGAAGTACAAGCGCCAGACCGCCAGCTGAGCCGTCGGCCGGGCCAGGCGCTGGCCGGGTGATCCACGATGCTGTTTGACAAGTTGCGGCAGATCGAGGAGCGCTCGGAGGGGCTGGCCCGGGCCCTGGCCGATCCCCGAATCTACACTCAGCCCGCCGAGTTCGCCCGTCTCCGCAAAGAGCACGCCGAGACCCTGGAGATCGTGGAGCGCTTCCGCGAATACCGGGAGGTTCTCAAGCGGCTCGGCGAGGCCCGGCGCATCCTCGCCGAGGGCGGCGATCGCGAGCTCCAGGAGCTGGCCCAGGGGGAGATCCAGGAGCTGTCCGCCAAGGAGGCCGTGCTGGAGGCGGAGCTGAAGCGCCTGCTCGTCCCCCGCGACCCCAGTGACGACAAGAACGTGTTCGTGGAGATCCGCGCGGGCGCGGGCGGCGACGAGGCCGCGCTCTTCGCCGCGGACCTGGCCCGCATGTACACGAAGTACGCTGAGCGGCAGCGCTGGAAGGTCGAGGTGATGGACGCCAGCGCGACCGGCGTCGGTGGCTACAAGGAGATCATCCTCTTCGTCCAGGGACGCGGCGCCTGGAGCCGGCTGAAGTTCGAGCGCGGCGTCCACCGCGTGCAGCGCGTCCCCGTCACCGAGTCCGCCGGGCGCATCCACACCTCCACCGTGACGGTCGCCGTGCTGCTCGAGGCCGAGGACGTCGACGTGAAAGTCGATGAAAGGGACCTGAAGGTGGACGTCTATCGCTCGTCCGGCCCCGGCGGGCAGGGAGTCAACACGACCGACTCGGCGGTGCGTATCACGCACCTGCCGACGGGGCTGGTCGTCACCTGCCAGGACGAGCGTTCGCAGCTCAAGAACCGCGCCAAGGCGCTGCGGGTGCTCAAGGCGCGGCTGCTCGAGCGCGCGCAGCAGGAGCAGCAGGCGGCCATCGCGGCGGATCGGCGCAGCCAGGTGGGCACGGGGGAGCGGAGCGAGCGCATCCGGACCTACAACTTTCCGCAGGCGCGCGTCACCGACCACCGCATCGGTCTCACGCTCCACCGGCTCCCGGCGGTTCTGGATGGCGATCTGGACGAGCTGATCGAGGCGCTGGCCGCGGCCGAGCAGGCCGAGCGCCTGGAGCGGGTGGCTCACTGATGCCCCCGGCGACCAGGGTGAGGGGACGGGAGCTCCTCGACGCGGCGATCGCGCGGCTGGCGGAGGCCGGCATCGGGATGGCGGGCGTCGACGCGGAGTGGCTGCTCGCCGGTGTGCTCGGGGTGCGCCGCTTCGACCTCTATCCGGCGCTCGCCCACGAGCTGGAGGAGGGGCTGGCGACACGCTTCGACCATGCGGTGAGCCGGCGTGCCCGGCGCGAGCCGCTCCAGCGGATCCTCGGCTGGGAGGAGTTCCGGGGGCTCCGGTTCGTCCTGACGCCGGCGGTGCTCGTCCCGCGTCCGGAGACGGAGATGCTCGTCGAATGGGCGGTCACGCTGCTGCCGCCGCCCGCGCCCCGCCGGCGACCGCTGGTGGTCGACGTCGGCACGGGCTCGGGCTGCATCGCCTGCGCTCTCGCCCACGAGCGGCCGGACGTCGATCTCATCGCGACCGACACGTCGCTGGCCGCCCTCGTGCTCGCCCGCAGCAACGCCCGTCGGCTCGGCCTCCAGGAGCGCGTTCGGCCTGTCGCCGGCGACCTCCTCGCGGCGATCGGCTCCGCGAAGGCCGATCTGATCGTGTCGAATCCGCCCTACCTCCCCACCGATCTCCTGGCCGAGCTGATGCCGGAGGTGAGGGATCACGAGCCGCGGGCGGCGCTGGATGGCGGGGCCGACGGCTTGCGGGACCTTCGGCGGCTCGTCGCCGAGGCCAGGCGAGCGCTGAGGCCTTCGGGTGCGCTCGTGCTCGAGACGGCCGGTGGCGCTCAGGCGGCCGAGGTGAGCGCGCTGGCCCGGGCCGCGGGGCTCGCGCAGGTGACGGTGCGGCGCGACCTCGCCGGCATCGAGCGCTTCGTGGCCGCCCGCACGTCCGCGGAGACGAATTCGGAGACCGCCTGATGCCCGCCAGGCTCGTGATCGAGGGCGGTGTGCCCCTCAGGGGGTCGGTCGCGGTGAGCGCCGCGAAGAATGCCGCCCTGCCCGCGCTCACCGCTGCTCTGCTCACCGCCGAGCCGCTGGTCTTGACGAACGTGCCCGACCTGCAGGACGTGAAGACGATGATCCGGCTGCTGGAGACGCTGGGGGCGGCGGTCGACCGCGCCGGGGGCCGGGTGGGCGCCCGGGTGGAGCGGGTCACGAACGAAGTCGCGCCCTACGAGCTGGTCTCCACGATGCGCGCCTCGGTGCTGGTGCTGGGGCCGCTGGTCGCGCGCCACGGCACGGCGCGGGTCGCGCTGCCGGGTGGATGCGCCATCGGCCCTCGGCCGATCGACCAGCACCTCAAGGGACTGACCCGGCTGGGGGCCGAGATCACGATCGAGAATGGTTACGTGGTGGCGCGGGCCAGCCGCCTCAAGGGGGCGCGCATCGCGACGGATCTGGTCACGGTCACCGGTACCGAGAACCTCATGATGGCCGCCGCCCTCGCCCAGGGGACGACGGTCATCGAGAACGCGGCCCGCGAGCCGGAGGTGGTCGACCTCGGGGATCTCCTCAACACCATGGGCGCCCGCATCCACGGGGCGGGGACGGTGCGGATCGAGATCGAGGGTGTCGCCGACCTGGGCGGCGCCACCCACACGATCGTGCCCGATCGGATCGAGGCGGGCACCGTCATCGTGGCCGGGGCGATCACGGGGGGCGACGTCACCGTCACCGGTCTCGTCCCCGATCACGTCTCAGCGGTGCTGGCGAAGCTCGAGGAGTGCGGGGTGGCGCTCGAGGTCGGACCCGGCCAGGTGCGCGTGCGCGGGCCCGAGCGGCCGCGGCCGGCCGACGTCACCACGAGCCCGTTTCCCGGCTTCCCCACGGACATGCAGGCGCAGCTCATGACCCTGCTGGGCCTGGCCGACGGCCAGTCGCGCGTGACCGAGACGATCTTCGAGAACCGGTTCATGCACGCGGCCGAGCTCGTCCGGATGGGCGCCTCAATCGAGA
The DNA here is from genome assembly GCA_036001065.1 of Candidatus Methylomirabilota bacterium. Classification (NCBI taxonomy): domain Bacteria; phylum Methylomirabilota (SeqCode); species Candidatus Methylomirabilota bacterium. Next base: position 15,473 of record DASYUQ010000225.1, on the reverse strand, counting down.
CCGAGGGCTCGACCGCCATCATCCGCGGAGTGCCGTTCTACCAGGGCGCGCTGGTCATGGCCTCGGACCTCCGCGCCTCCGCGGCGCTCGTGCTGGCCGGGCTCGCCGCGCGCGGACGCACCGAGATCTCGCGCGTGTACCACCTCGACCGGGGCTACGAGCGGCTGGAGGCCAAGCTGGCGGGGCTGGGCGCGCGGATCGAGCGGCGCGCATGAAGGAGCGACTGACGCTCGCGCTGCCCAAGGGCCGGCTGCTGGACGGCGCCCTCGAGCTGCTGCGGGAACTCGGGGTGGACGGGGTGGACGCGGAATCCCGCCGGCTCATCTTCAACGACGCGCGTCGGGGACTGCGGCTGCTGTTCCTCAAGCCGGCGGACATCCCGGCCTACGTGACCTACGGCGCGGCGGACCTCGGGATCGTCGGCCGGGACATCCTGCTCGAGCAGGAGCCGGACGTGTACGAGCCGCTCGACCTGGGGTTCGGCTTCTGCCGGCTGGTGGTCGCCGAGCCGCGGGAGCTCTGGGAACGCGACGATCCCGCCAAGTGGTCGTGGGTGCGGGTGGCCACCAAGTATCCCCGGATGGCCGAGCGCTACTTCTCCGAGCGCGGCATCCAGGTCGAGATCGTGCGCCTCGACGGCTCCATCGAGCTGGCGCCGCTGGTCGGGCTCGCCGAGCGCATCGTCGACCTCGTGCAGTCGGGGGAGACGCTGCGGGTCAACGGACTGGTCGAGGTCGCGGAGATCGCCCGCTCGACGGCGCGGGTCATCGTCAACCGCGCCTCGATGAAGACGGAGCACGCGGCGGTCACGAGGCTGATCGAGGAGATGCGCGCCCGCACGACGAAGGTGGGCCGATGATCCGGACCCTGGACGCGCGGAGCCTCGGCGTCGAGCGCGTGGCCGGCGCCTTGGCGCGCCCTCCCGCCCGCGTGGCCCCCGAGATCCAGCGCGCCGTCGAGGGCATCGTGGACGCGGTGCGAGCGCGGGGGGATGCCGCACTGCTGGAGCTGACGGCGCGCTTCGACGGCTTCTCCGCCCCCGCCGCAGCGGCGCTGGCGATCCCCCGCGGGGAGTTCGAGGCCGCCGAACGGGCGGTGTCGCCGGCGGCTCGGGCGGCGCTGGTGTACGCCGCCGAGCGGATCGAGCGCTACCACGCGGCGGCGCTGCCCAAGTCCTGGCGCGTCACCGACGAGCACGGCTCCGTCCTCGGCCAGGAGGTGCGCCCCATCGAGCGCGTGGGCATCTACGTGCCCGGCGGGCGCGCGGCCTATCCGTCCACGGTGCTGATGACGGCCGTTCCCGCGCGGGTGGCGGGCGTGCCGGAGATCGTGCTGGCGACGCCGCCGGGGCCGGAAGGGCGCGTGAACGAGACGGTGCTGGCGGCCGCGCGGATCGCCGGCGTCACCGAGGGCTATCGGATCGGCGGCGCCCAGGCGATCGCGGCGCTCGCCTACGGCACCGCGACCATTCGTCGCGTCGACAAGATCGTGGGCCCGGGCAACATCTACGTGGCCCTGGCCAAGAGCCGCGTCTTCGGCGAGGTGGGCATCGACATGGTGGCCGGACCGAGCGAGGTCGTGGTCGTGGCCGACGCCGGCGCCGATCCGGAGGAAGTCGCCGCCGACCTGCTGGCCCAGGCCGAGCACGACCCGATGGCCCGCGCCGTGCTCATCACCGATACGCCCGATCTGCTGCCGGGCATCGGCGTCGCGCTCGAGCGCCAGCTGGCGCGGCTGCCGCGGCGGGCGATCGCCGCCGAGGCCCTGGCGGCGAACGGGGCGCTGATCGTCGTGGCCTCGCTCGACCAGGCCGTCGAGCTGGCCAATCGGCTGGCGCCCGAGCACCTCGAGCTGCTGGTGCGGGTGCCCCAGGCGCTGCTGCCGCGCGTGCGGCACGCGGGCGCGGTGTTCGTCGGCGGCCAGACGCCCGAAGTCGTGGGCGATTACGTGGCGGGGCCGAGCCACGTGCTGCCCACGGGCGGCACCGCGCGCTTCTCCTCGCCGCTCGGCGCCGAGGACTTCGTCAAGCGGTCGAGCATCATCGAATACTCGCGCGCGGGCCTGGCGGCGGCCCTGCCGCATCTGAGGACGCTGACCGATATCGAGGGCCTCGGCGGCCACCGGGCCGCGGCGGAGGTCCGCGCAAAGGGAGACACCGCATGAGCCCCGAGCCGCTGGTCCGGCAGGCGCGCGTCGAGCGGAAGACCAAGGAGACCGAGGTCACGCTGCACCTGAACCTGGACGGGACCGGCGCGTCCAAGGTCAGGACACCGATCCCGTTCTTCAGCCACATGCTGGAGGCGTGGTCGAAGCACGGGCTCATGGACCTCGGGGTCGAGGCCAGCGGCGACGTCGAGGTGGACATCCACCACACCGTGGAGGATGTCGGGATCGTCCTGGGCCAGGCGCTGCGCGAGGCGCTCGGCGACAAGAAGGGGATCGCCCGCTACGGTACCGCGTTCGTTCCCATGGACGAGGCGCTGATTTCGGCGTCCGTCGACGTCTCCGGCCGCCCCTACCTCGTCTTCAACGTGCCGGTGGCGCGCACCCGGGTGTCGAACTTCGACCTGGACATGCTCCCGGAGTTCTTTCGCGCGTTCGCCTTCAACGCGGAGATCACGCTGCACGTCACGATGCAGTACGGCCACAATCTGCATCACATCACCGAGGCGGTCTTCAAGGCGGTCGGGCGGGCCCTGGCGGAGGCGACCCGGCTCAACCCGCGGATCGCCGGCGTCGTTCCCTCGACCAAGGGGAGCCTGTGATCGCCGTCATCGACTACGGGCGCGGTAACCTCGGGTCCGTCGAGAAGGCGTTCGAGCGGGTCGGCATCCCGGCCCTGATCACGCAGGATCCAGGCTTCGTCGACGAGGCGGAGGCGGTGGTGCTGCCGGGTGATGGAGCCTTCCACGACGCCATGGCCAACCTCGAGCGGCTCGGCCTCATGGCGGCGCTGCGGCGGGCGCTTGACGGGCGGCGACCGTTCCTGGGCATCTGCCTGGGCTACCAGCTGCTCTTCTCGACGAGCGAGGAGTTCGGCCAGGGACGGGGGCTCGACGTCATCCCCGGCGTCGTGCGGCGGTTCCCCCCCGGCCGGAAGGTCCCCCACATGGGATGGAACCGCGTCGAGCACGGGGGCCGGCTCCAGTTGTTTGCCGACATCCCGGACGGTGCCCACTTCTACTTCGTGCACTCCTATTATCCGGTGGTCGCCGAGAGCGCCGGTTCGGTGCCCACGGCGTGGTGCGAGTACGGCGCCAGGTTCGCCGCCGCCATCGAGCGGGGACGGATCCATGCGACCCAGTTCCACCCGGAAAAGAGCCAGCGCTGGGGGCTCCGGCTGCTCGAGAACTTCGCGGCGCTCGTCAAGGGCGGGGGATGATCGTCATCCCCGCCGTCGACATCCGCCACGGGCGGTGCGTCCGCCTGCGCCAGGGCCGCGCCGATCAGGAGACGGTCTTCTCTGACGATCCGGTGGCCATGGCCAGGCACTGGGCCGACCTGGGCGCGGCCCGGCTCCACGTCGTCGACCTGGACGGGGCCTTCACCGGCGCCCCCCGCCACGCGGCCCTCATCGCCAAGCTCGTCGCCGAGGTCGCGCCGGTGGCCGTGGAGGTGGGCGGCGGCCTGCGCGACGCGGCGGCGATCGAGGCGGCGCTCGAGACGGGGGCGCGCTGGGCGGTGGTGGGCACGCGCGCGGTGCTGGATCCGCCGTTCCTGGCCGAGGTGTGCCGCGCCTTCTCCGACCGGATCATCGTGGCCGTCGACGGCCGCGGGCAGCAGGTCGCGATCAAGGGCTGGACGGACGTCGTGCCGGAGACCGTGGCCGACGCGGCCAAGCGGGCGCGCGAGGCCGGGGCGGCGGCCATCCTCTACACCGACGTCAGCCGGGACGGCACCGAGCGGGGCCCGAACCTCGAAGACACCACGATGCTGGCGCGGACGATGGGGATCCCGGTGCTGGCCTCGGGAGGCGTGGGCACCATCGAGGACCTCAGGCGCCTGGCCGCCATCCGCGGCGTGATCGGCGCCGTGGTGGGCCGCGCGCTCTACACGGGCGCCATCGACCTGGGCGACGCCCAGGCAGCGGTGACCACGGTGAGCGGCTGATGCTGGCCAAGCGCGTCATCCCCTGCCTCGACGTCAAGGACGGGCGTGTGGTCAAGGGCGTGCGCTTCGTCAACTTGACGGATGCCGGCGATCCGGTGGCGGCCGCCCTGGCCTACGACGCCCAGGGCGCCGACGAGCTGGTCTTCCTGGACATCACCGCCTCCCACGAGAATCGGAAGATCATGCTCGACGTGGTCGCGCGGACGGCGGAGGGGATCTACATGCCCCTCACCGTGGGCGGCGGCATCCGCGGGATCGACGACGTGCGCCAGCTACTGCGCGCCGGCGCCGACAAGATCTCGCTCAACACGGCGGCCCTCGAGCGCCCCGCGCTGATCCGGGAGGCCGCCGAGCGCTTCGGCAGCCAGTGCATCGTGGTCGCCATCGACGCGCGGCGGGAAGCCTCGACGCCGTGCTGGGGCGTCTACACGCACGGGGGGCGACGACCGGCCGGGCGCGACGCGCTCCAGTGGGCGGGCGAGGCCGTGCGTCTGGGGGCCGGAGAAATCCTGTTGACGAGCATGGACCGCGACGGCACCAAGGACGGCTACGATCTCGAGCTGACGCGGGCCGTGGCCCAGGCGGTGGACGTCCCCGTGATCGCCTCGGGCGGCGCCGGCTCCCTCGAGCACCTCCGGGAAGGGCTGGTGGAGGGGGGCGCCGACGCCGCCCTGGCCGCGTCCATCTTCCATTTCGGCATCCACACGATCGCGGAGGCCAAGGCCTATCTGCGCGATCGAGGCGTCGAGGTGCGCCTTCAGCCATGACGCGCGACGATCTGAAGTTCGACGAGCGCGGTCTCATCCCGGCGGTTGTCCAGGAGGCGGACACGGGGGAGGTGCTCATGGTCGCCTGGATGGACCGGCCGGCGCTCGACGCCACCCTCGCTACCGGCCTCACCCATTTCTGGTCCCGCTCACGCGGCGGGCCGTGGCGCAAGGGCGAGACCTCGGGCCATGCCCAGCACGTCCAGGCCGTCTACGCCGACTGCGACGGCGACACGCTGCTGGTCCAGGTGCATCAGGACGGCGTGGCCTGCCACACCGGCAACCGCACGTGCTTCTTCACGGCGGTGCAGGGCGGGACGGCGGGGGCCAACATGCTCGAGCGGCTCGAGCGCGTGGTGCAGGCGCGCCAGACGGCGCCTCCGGCCGGCTCCTATGTGGCCGGCTTGCTGGCCAAGGGAGAAGCCGCGATCGCCCGCAAGATCGGTGAGGAAGCCAGCGAGGTCATCACGGCCGCGCTGGGCGGCGAGGGTGACCGGCGTGTCGTCGAAGAGGTGGCGGACCTGTGGTTCCACACGATCGTCCTGCTCGGCGCGCGCGGCATTCTGCTGCGCGACGTCCTCAAGGAGCTGGCGCGGCGGCACCAGGCCCGCACAACGCCCCACGCGTGACGGACGGGTGAGCGCGCGGCGTCCGGGCGTGGTGCTGGCCGGCTTCGTGGGGGCGATCGCCACGCTCGCGCTGGCGGCGGGATGCGCCGGTCGACGCGTCGACCACGGCGTGTTTCACTCGTCGAAGGGATACCGGGTGACGGTGCCGGGCCCGGACTGGGCCGTGGTGGAGCGGAGCCGCGCCGACCTGGAGCTGAGGCATCGCGGCGGGGACGCCGGCATGCTGGTCAACGCCGCCTGCGACGGCGCGGCGGCGCGCCGGCCGGCCGGACTCCTCACGCGGCGGCTGCTGGTGGGGCTGCGGGAGCGCACCGTCATCGAGCGCGGCGAGGTGTCGGTCGACGGGCGCCAGGGCACGCGCACGATCGTGGAGGCCCGGGGGGAGACGGAGGGGCCGCGGCTCAAGATCGAGACCCTGACGGTCACGGATGCGCGGTGCGTGTACGACCTGATCTATGCCGCCCCGGCCGAGACCTTCGGGGACTGGCGAGGCGACTTCGACCGGTTCGTCGCCAGCTTTTTCACGGAGTAGGCGGATGGACGCATACCTGAGACGGACGGCGATGTGGTACGGCGGCCTCGGGCTGCTGAGCGGCAGCGTGATGCGCAACCTGGCCCTGCCGCCGGCGTATTTCCAGCACGTGGTCCGCGAGATCGAAATCATGGGTGTCCGGTCCCTCGGCGTGGCCCTGACGGCCGCGGTCTTCACCGGCATGGTGTTCGCACTGCAGAGCGCGGTCAACATGGCCCGATTCGGCGCCGAAAACTATGTGGGTCCCCTGGTGGCCCTGGCGATCCTCCGGGAGCTGGGCCCCGTGCTGACGGCGATTCTGGTCGGCGGCAAGGTGGCCTCCGGCATCACCGCGGAGCTGGGCTCCATGAAGGTCACGGAGCAGATCGACGCGCTGCGGACGCTCGGCGTCAACTACGTCAAACGGCTCATCGTCCCCCGCATGCTGGCCGCGCTCGTCGTTTTCCCCCTCCTCACCGTGCTGGCCGACGTGCTGGGCGTGGTGGGGGGCATGGTGATCATGTTCCTGGAGCGGGGCGCCGACATGTGGGCCTACTGGAACGCCACCACGTACTGGGTCGTGCCCAAGGACTTCCTCATGGGTATCGGCAAGAGCGTCGTCTTCGGGGCCATCGTGACGTTGATCGGCTGCTACAACGGGCTCTCCACCGAGGGCGGCACCGAGGGGCTGGGCCGGGCCACCACCGCGACCGTCGTGCACGTCACCATGGGCGTGATCATTTCCGACTTCTTCCTGACCAAGCTGTTCCTGATCCTGTTCTGGTGAGGGTCGCGTGGACGAGCCGCTCGTCGAGGTGATCGAGGTCTGGAAGGCGTTCGACGCCGGGGACGTCCTCCGAGGCGTGTCGCTGGCGCTGGCCAGGGGGGAGACCTTCGTGGTGATGGGCGGCAGCGGCTCCGGCAAGACGGTGCTGCTCCGCCTGATCGCGGGTCTCCTGCGGCCGGACCGCGGGCAGATCCGCCTGTTCGGGCGGAACATCGAGCACCTGGCGGAGGAGGAGCTGCTCCCGCTCCGCAAGCGGATGGGCTACGTGTTCCAGGGCGCGGCGCTCTTCGACTCGCTGACGGTGTACGAGAACGTGGCCTACGCGCTGCGGGAGCATACGAGCCTGGACGAAGCCTCGATCAGGGAGCGCGTCGTGCACTTCCTCTCCCAGGTCGGATTGAACGGGGACGTGCTGACACTGCTGCCGGCCGAGCTGTCGGGCGGGATGCGGAAGCGGGTGGGGATCGCGCGGGCCCTGGTCAACCAGCCCGAGGTCATGCTCTTCGACGAGCCCACCACCGGCCTCGACCCCACCAACGCCAAGCTGGTGAGCGCGTTGATCTCCCAGGTGCACGTCGGCGTGTGCGACACTGCGATCGTCGTCACCCACGATTTCGAGCTGACGAGAACCGTCGCCGACCGGGTGGCGATCCTGATCGACGGGCGGTTTGCCGTGGCGGGGCCGCTCAACGCCGTGCTCGGCTCGAGCGACCCCGCCGTGCAGGCGTTTCTGGCCGGCGAGGCGAGGTGAGCGTATGAACGAGCAGCAGCGAGAGTGGGGGATGAAACTCCGGGTGGGCGTGTTCGTCCTGGTGGCGCTGGCGGCATTTCTGGGGATGATCTACGCGCTCGGCGCCCGCGCCCGTCTGTTCGAGGCGCGCTACACGGTCCACGCCGAGTTCACCGAGGTGGGCGGGCTGACCGAAGGCGCGACGGTGCGCCTGGCCGGCGTGCAGATCGGCCGCGTGACCGGCGTGCACCTGCCCGGCCAGCCCGGGGGAAAGGTGCGCGTGGACCTCAGCATCACCAGGCAGTACGCGGATCGCGTCCGCCGCGATTCGGTGGCGCGCATCGAGACGCAGGGGTTGCTCGGCGACAAGATCATCGAGATCACGGTGGGGACGGGGTCGGCGCCCGTCGTGCAGCCGGGCGAGACGCTCGCCGCGCGCGATCCAACAGACCTCGGCCACATGATCGGCGAGACCGGTCAGGTCGTCCGGAACGTCTCCGCGCTGGCCGAGAGTCTCCGGAAAACCGCGGAGGCCTTCAACCAGGCGAAGATCATCGACGACGTCGCCGCGGCGACCTCCTCGGCCCGTCGCGCGACCGACCAGCTGGCCCGGATCACCACCGAGGTCGAGAAGGGCCGCGGGTGGGCGCACGCGCTCATCTACGAGGAGCCGGTGGCGCTCAAGCGGCTCGCCGAGCTGCTGGCGACGACGCAGGCGCTGCTGGACCGGGTCGAGCGCGGCGAGGGGGCGGTGGGCGTGCTGACCTCCGCCCGGAGCACCGAGGCCGCCAAGAAGTTCGTGGCGGCGATGGACCGGCTCGGCCAGCTTGCCGAGCGCAAGGGAGTCGAGGGCCGGGGAGCCGAGGACGGTCTGCTGCCGGCGTTGCTCTTCGACCCCGCCTACAAAGCGGTGCTCGAGGACCTGCGGGTCGTGGCCCGGAACTTCCGCGACGTCTCCGACCGGATCGCCGGCGGCCGGGGGACGCTGGGGAGCCTGGTGCGCGACTCGTCCGACGACGGCGGCCTCCGGCTGGCGGTGGAGGATCTCCGCGTGGCGGTCGCGAATCTGAAGTCCATCACGGAGAAGATCAACGAGGGGGAGGGAACGCTCGGAGCCCTCATCGCGGACCCCACCCTCTACGAGCGGCTCGTGAACATTCTCGACGGCACCCAGCGCAGCTTCCTGCTCCGGTCGCTCATCCGCGGCCTGGGCAAGGACAACAAGGACAAGAAGGAGTGAAGGATTGAAGGAGCGGAACGTCTGGCGCTGCCAGCAGTGCGGCTTCGCGAGCCCGAAGCCCGGCACCTGCCCGGACTGCAAGCGCGCCACCGGCGAGCTGGTGACGCTGGTCGAGGAGCGCGTGGCGCCCCCGTTCGCCGGGCGGCGGGCGGCGCTGCCGCCGAGCCGGCCGCGCCCGCTGCGCGAGATCGCGATGGAGCGCACCGACCGCGTTCACACCGGGATCGGCGAGCTGGACCGCGTACTGGGCGGCGGCGTCGTGCCGGGATCCCTGGTGCTGATCGGCGGCGACCCGGGCATCGGCAAGAGCACATTGCTGTTGCAGGCGGCCCGGGCCCTGGCGGCGACGGCGCCGCCGGTGCTCTACGTCTCGGCCGAAGAGTCGGCCGCCCAGGTGAAGCTCCGCGCCGAGCGGCTGGGGATCGGGGGCGATGGGCTGCTCCTCTGGGCGGAGAACGATCTGGCCCAGGTGCAGGCCGAGCTGGACACCGTCAAGCCTCGGTCGCTCGTCATCGACTCGATCCAGACGGTGTTCCTGCCCGAGCTCGAATCGGCCCCCGGCAGCGTGGCGCAGGTGCGCGAGTGCGGCGCGCGCCTGATGACGCTTGCCAAGGGGCGCGACATGGCCACGTTTCTCGTCGGTCACGTCACCAAGGAAGGCGCGCTGGCAGGACCGCGCGTCCTCGAGCATCTCGTGGACACGGTGCTGTACTTCGAGGGCGAGCAGCACCACGCCTACCGGGTGCTCCGCGCCGTGAAGAATCGCTTCGGCTCCACCAACGAGATCGGGGTCTTCCAGATGGCCGACCGGGGCCTGGTGGAAGTGAAGAACCCGTCCGGCTTCTTCCTCGCCGAGCGGCCCCAGGACGCGCCGGGCTCGGTGATCGTCGCCGGCCTGGAGGGCACGCGGGCGCTGCTCCTCGAGCTGCAGGCGCTGGTCGCGCCCGCCTCGTTCGGCACCCCTCGCCGGACCGTGCTCGGCGCCGATTACAACCGCGTCTGCCTCCTCCTGGCGGTCCTGGAAAGGCGGGCGGGCGTCCCGCTGGGCAGTCAGGACGTCTTCGTCAACGTGGCGGGCGGCGGGCGCGTCGTCGAGCCGGCGGCGGACCTCGGCGTCGTCGTGGCCGCGGCGTCGAGCTATATGGATCGCCCGGTGCGCGGCGATGTCGTGGTCGTGGGCGAAGTGGGGCTGACGGGGGAGGTGCGGGCGGTGACCGGGCTCGTGGCGCGGCTGAGCGAGGCCGCGCAGCTCGGGTTCTCCGAGGCGGTGGTGCCCCAGAGCAACCTGATCGATGGTCCTCGGCTGCCGCTCCAGACCCACGGGGTGGCCACGGTGCAGGCGGCCCTGGACGCCCTCCTGAGGTGAGGCGGTGACGCTGGCGGCCATCCGGACGGCCGTCGTCGCGCTGGCGGCCTGGGCGGGCGCCGAGCTGGCGCCGGCGCTGGAAATCCCGGTACCGGCCGGCGCGCTGGGAGGTGGCGTGCTCGGCGGCCTCGCGGTGTGGCTGGAAACGCGCGCCGTGGGGGTGCCCGTGGAGCGGCTCTTCTGGGGGACCGTCGGCGGCTTCTTCGGGCTCATCGCCGGGCTGGCGGTAGGGGCGGCCGCGGCCTCGCTGATTCCGAACGCGGGCATGGCCGGGATGGGGCTGCCGGCGCTGCTCGGTGCTTACCTGGGCGCGGCGACGGCGCTGCGCCGGCGGGCCGATCTCGAGCCGGTCTCGGCGGTGCTCTTCCCGGGGACGACGCGGCGGAGCGAGCTCAGCAAGATCCTCGACACCTCCGTCATCATCGACGGCCGCATCGCGGACCTCTGCGAGACCGGCTTCATCGACGGCGTCCTGGTGGTCCCGCAGTTCGTCCTGCGCGAGTTGCAGCAGATCGCCGACTCGTCGGACCCCCTCCGGCGGAACCGCGGCAAGCGCGGCTTCGACGTCCTGCAGCGGCTGCAGCGCAATACGAAGGTCAAGGTGGAGATCACCGAGCTGGACTTTCCCCACGTCAAGGAAGTCGACCGCAAGCTCATCGAGGTAGGCAAGACGCTGGCCGGCAAGGTGCTGACGAACGACTACAACCTAAACAAGATGGCGGAGCTCTCCGGCGTGGCCGTCCTCAACATCAACGAGCTGGCCAACGCGCTCAAGCCCGTCGTGCTGCCGGGCGAGCTGCTGCACGTCCACGTGCTGCGCGAGGGCCGGGAGGCCGGGCAGGGCGTGGCCTACCTGGACGACGGCACGATGATCGTCATCGATCAGGGCAAGAAGTACCTGGGCCAGACCGTCGACGTCACCGTGACGAGCGTGCTCCAGACGACGGCCGGCCGGATGATCTTCACGCGGCTCCGCGAGGACGAGCCGGGTTCGGGGCACCGCGGTGCGTAGCGTGGCGGTGGTCGTTCCCGCGGGCGGGGTGGGGACGCGGCTCGGCCGTCGCACGCCCAAGCAGTTCCTCAGACTCGGGGACGTCCCCATCCTCGTCGCCACCGTGCGGCACTTCGCGCGCCACCCGGCCGTGCAAGCGGTCGTCGTCGCGGCCCCGAACGCCCAGACCGGGCGGGCGGCGCGACTCCTGGCGCGCCTGGGGCGGCGGGTGGCGGTGGTCGCGGGCGGGGCCACCCGGCAGGAGTCGGTGTGGCGCGCCCTTCAGGCCACGCCGGCCGATGCCGAAATGGTCGTGGTCCACGATGCGGTCCGCCCGTTCATCACGCGCCGGCTCGTCGACGCCGTGCTGCGCGCCGCGCGCCTCCACGGCGCCGCCGTCTGCGCCCTGCCGATCGCCGAGACCGTGAAGCGCGTGCGCGGGGGATTCGCCGAGGGAACGCTCGACCGCTCACAGCTCTGGGCCGTGCAGACCCCGCAGGCCTTCCGGGCGGCGCTCCTGCGCGAGGCGCACGAGAAGGCGCAGCGGGACGGGGTCGTGGGCACGGACGACGCCATGCTGGTCGAGCGCCTGGGGCATGCGGTGTGCGTCGTCCCGGGCAGTGAGACGAACGTGAAGATCACGACGCCGGCCGACCTCCGGCGCGCGCGCGCGTGGGTGCGGACGTGAACCGCGTGGGATTCGGCTTCGATCTGCACCCCCTGGCGCGCGACCGGGCCCTGGTCCTGGGGGGCGTGACCGTCCCCTCCGAGGTCGGCCTGCGCGGGCACTCCGATGCCGACGTGCTCGCCCACGCGGTGGGGGAGGCGCTGCTGGGCGCTCTGGCGCTGGGCGATCTCGGGCGCCACTTCCCGGACACCGATCCGCAGTACGGCGGCGTCTCCAGCCTCGTGCTGCTGGAGCGCGTGATGGAGCTGGTGCGGGGGCGGGGTGGCCGGCTGGTGAACGTCGACGCCACCGTGCTCGCCCAGGCGCCGCGCCTGGCCCCGTACCTCTCCGAGATGGCCAAGCGACTGGCCGACGCGCTGGCGGTCCCCGTCGACGTCGTCAGCGTCAAGGCCAAGAGCCCGGAGGGCCTCGGTGTCGTGGGCCGCCGCGAGGGCATCGCCGCCATGGCCGTCGTCTCCGTCGAGGTGGGCGAGTGAGCGCCGGGGATCGCCGCGGAGGGCCGGTGAAGATCTACAACACGCTGACGCGCACCAAGGAGGAGCTCGTCCCGCTGACGCCGAACGAGGTGCGGATGTACGTCTGCGGGGTGACCGTCTACGACGTCTCCCACGTCGGGCACGCCCGGAGCGCCATCGTCTTCGACGTGATCCGCCGCTATCTCGCCTTCAAGGGCTATCGCGTCACGTTCGTCAAGAACTTCACGGACGTGGACGACAAGATCATCAAGCGCGCCCAGGAGGAGGGGGTGTCGCCGTCGGAGCTGTCGGAGCGCTACATCGCCGAGTTCTACCAGGATATGGCGGCGATGGGCGTCCTCCGCGCCGACATCGAGCCCAAGGCGACCGAGCACATCCCCGAGATGATCGCGCTGATCGAGCGGCTGCTCGCCGGCGGCTTCGCCTACGTGGTGGACGGCGACATCTACTTCCAGATCCGCCGGTTCCCCCGCTACGGGCGCCTCAGTGGCAAGAACCTGGACGAGCTGCTGGCCGGCGCCCGGGTCGAGGTGGACGAGCGCAAGCGTGATCCCCGCGACTTCGCGCTCTGGAAATCGGCCAAGCCCGGCGAGCCGTCCTGGCCGAGCCCCTGGGGCGATGGGCGGCCGGGCTGGCACATCGAGTGCTCGGCCATGTCTATGCGGTACCTCGGCCAGTCCTTCGACATCCACGGTGGCGGCGAGGACCTCATGTTCCCCCACCACGAGTGCGAGATCGCCCAGTCCGAGGCGGCCACGGGCCAGCCGTTCGCGCGGTACTGGATCCACAACGGGTTCGTGAACCTCGGCGCCGAGAAGATGTCGAAGTCCCTCGGCAACATCCTGACCATCAGGGAGCTCGTGAAGCGCCACGACTCCGACGCGCTGCGCCTGTGGCTACTCGGTGCTCACTATCGTAACCCCATGGAGTTCGCCGAGGAACGCGTGCGCGAAAGCGCGCGGGGGCTCGAACGACTCCGAGGGCTCATCATCGAGGGGGAACGTCTGCCGGCGCCCGGCATCGGTGGCTGGTACCCCAACGCGCTCGAGCCGGGGCACACGGAGGCTTGGCTGGCCGCCATCGGGGATGGCGAACTCATCAGACGGGCTCATCCGTGCGTCGAAGGGTTCACGGATGCGATGGACGATGACTTCAACACGCCCGAAGCCCTGGCCGCCCTGTTCGATTTGAGTCGTGAGCTGTACCGGCATCGAGAAGCGGTCGGCCCGGGGGGGAAAGGCGCGGACGCGTTCGCGAATGGAGTCCGTCTCCTGGCCAGACTGGGCTCTGCCCTCGGACTCTTTCAGCGCCCGGCCGAGGGGGTCGCCCCGTCGCCCGCCCTCGCCGCGCTGGCCGACCCCCTGGTCGCCGAGCGGGAACAGGCCCGGAGCCAGCGAGACTGGAAACGAGCCGATGAGCTACGCGAGGCGCTTCGGAAGCTCGGCGCCACCGTGGAGGACACGCCGACCGGCCCGCGCGTGAAGTGGGAGCGGATATGAGCGAGGGCGTGGCCTACGGTCGCAACCCCGTGCTCGTGCTGCTCCGTAGCCGCGCCCGGCGCGCGGACGAGGTGGCGGTGCTGGCCGGCGCGCGCGGGCCGCTGGCCGAGGTGGTGGCGCTGGCACGCCGGGCGGGCGCGAAGGTTTCCTACCGCACGCGCGATCAGCTCACGGCGATGGCCGGCTCGCCCGATCACCAGGGGGTGGTGGCCAGGGTGGCGTCGGCGGAGTACGTCGACCTCGCCGCGCTGCTGCAGATCCCCGAGGAGCGGGGCGAGGCCGCCTTCTTCCTGGCGCTGGACCAGATCCAGGATCCCCGCAACCTGGGCGCGCTCCTGAGAACGGCCGATGGGTTCGGGGTCCACGGGGTCATCGTCCCGAAGCACCGCCAGGTCGGCCTCACGGACGCTGCAGCCCGGACCGCCATGGGAGCGCTCGAGACGGTTGCCGTGGCGCGGGAGGCCAACCTCGTGAGCGCGCTCGAGACTCTTAAAAAATCAGGCATTTGGATCTATGGGGCCGCAGTGAGCGACGGCGTTCCCCCCTGGAACGCCGACCTGAAGGGACCGATCTGCCTGGTCCTCGGCAGCGAGGGCGAGGGGTTGAGGCCACTCGTCGCGCGGACGTGCGACGTCCTGGTGACTGTTCCCATGTTCGGGCGTGTCGGCTCACTGAACGTTTCCGCCGCCGGGGCGGTTCTCTGTTACGAGGTCACCCGCCAGCGCCAGGCGGAGCCCAAGGCTCATTGACTGAAAAATCCTTGACTTATCAACAGCCGGAAACTAAAGTGAAGTTTTGTCTGTGCTGGCGTAGCTCAGGGGCAGAGCAACTGCCTTGTAAGCAGTGGGTCGGGGGTTCAAGTCCTCCCGCCAGCGCCAGCGTTTCCAAGGGGTTCGCATACACGTGCCGGCAGGTCCGGGGAGGTACCCAAGTGGCCAAAGGGGGCAGACTGTAAATCTGCTGGCGTACGCCTTCGGGGGTTCAAATCCTCCCCTCCCCACCACTTGCGCGGACGGCCGGGGAGACGAGGGCGGGAATAGCTCAGCGGTAGAGCGCCAGCCTTCCAAGCTGGGGGTCGCGGGTTCGAATCCCGTTTCCCGCTCCATGTTCTGCGAGCCACAGGATGGCCGCGGGCTGCTGGGCGAGCCGCGGGGCGGCCAGGGGCCGGGGCCCCTGCGCCCGAGGCGAGCGAAGCCTGAGAGTCCCGCGCGTCCGAGGCGAGCCAATGAAGACTCTCGCGAGCGAGCCGATGACGAAGTCGTTCCTGTGATCGGTGCCCATGTAGCTCAGTCGGCAGAGCGCGTCCTTGGTAAGGACGAGGTCTCCGGTTCAATCCCGGACATGGGCTCCACCCTATTCGGGGGCGCCGCGGTCAACGGAGGTCGCTGAGCATGGCGAAGGCGAAGTACGAGCGGACGAAGCCGCACGTGAACATCGGGACGATCGGGCACATCGACCACGGCAAGACGACGCTGACGGCGGCGATCACGAAGGTGCTGCACACGAAGAACAAGCAGATTGCGGTGCGGGAGTACGGCTCGATCGACAACGCGCCGGAGGAGCGGGAGCGGGGGATCACGATTGCGGTGGCGCACGTGGAGTACGAGACGGCCAAGCGGCACTACGCGCACATCGACTGTCCGGGGCACGCGGACTACATCAAGAACATGATCACGGGG
>DASYUQ010000224.1 GCA_036001065.1 Candidatus Methylomirabilota bacterium | reverse complement strand
AGTAAAAAAAGGTCCACCGCCCCTACGCCGAGCTCCCTGAGGGCCCTGGTGACCGAGCGGCGGGCCCCCAGGGCCGTGGCTGCGTAGGTCTTGGTGGCCACCACCACGTCGTCCCGTCCGATCTCCTTCAGGGCCTGGCGCACGTGGGGGTGAGTGCCGTAGTCGTCTGAGGTGTCCCAGAAGTTGACGCCGACCTCGTACGCTTCGGCGAGGAGTCGCGCACCGGCCCCGACCCGACCCGCCAGGTAGCCGGTGCCGAAGGCCAGGCGTGAGACCTTGAGACCCGTACGGCCCAACTCGACCCGCTCCATCGGCGGCCTTTTCATGCTGACCCTCCTGCCGAGTCTCGATGCGGGAGATTATCACGCCGACGCCATTCGGTGGCCGGCCGGCGACCCTCCGCCTTCGCTGCCGTGACAAAGCGCGGCGGGCACGTCAGCGTCGAGTTCCTCGAGTACCAGCGGCAGCTGGTGCCGTTCCAACTATTCGCGCCTAGGAAGGCACCATGTACGTCGTTCGTGGACAGATTTAGTATCAACAAGTTGGAACGGCACTGGTCGGCCACCTGCGCTGAGGCATTTTCGACCTCATCGCGGCGCCTCCCGACCAGGCTACCCGCGAACGGGCCGCGCCTCGCCCCCCAGATACATGCTCCTGACCTCGGGGTTCTGCAGCAGCTCCTGGCCGGTGCCCTCGAACCGGTTCCGCCCGAGCTCCAGGACATACCCCCGACCGGAAATCTCCAGCGCCCGGGCCGCGTTCTGCTCCACCAGCATCACCGTGAGACCGTCCCGCGCCAGCTCGACGATCTTCTCGAACACATCGTCGACGAAGCGCGGGCTCAGCCCGAGCGACGGCTCGTCGAGCATCATCATCCGCGGCCGCATCATGAGGGCACGCCCCATGGCGAGCATCTGCTGCTCGCCGCCGCTCATCGTCCCGGCCAGCTGCCGCTTCCGCTCGCCGAGCCGGGGGAATAGGGAGAAGACCCACTCCATCGATGCCTTGATCTTCGCTTTGTCACGCTCGAGGTAGGCGCCCATCTCGAGGTTCTCGCGCACGGTCATCGGGCCGAAGACGACGCGCCCCTGGGGAACGTACCCGAGCCCGAGGGCGAGGATGCGGTCCGGGCGCTGGCCGACCAGGGTGTGCCCGTCGAACACGATCCCGCCGCCGAGGTAGGTGATGAATCCCATGATGACCTTGAAGGTGGTCGACTTGCCCGCTCCGTTGGGGCCGATCACCGAGACCACCTCGCCCGCGTTCACGTGGAGCGATACGCCGTAGAGGATCTGGATGGACCCGTAGCCGGCCTCGACGTCGCGGAGTTCGAGGAGCGCGGTCACGTCATCGCCGGCGGCGGCCGAAGTAGGCCTCGATGACCCGCTCGTCACGCTGGATCTCGGCCGGCGGTCCTTCGGCGATCTTCACACCGTAGTCCATCACGAAGATCCGCTCGCAGTGGTTCATGATGACGTTCATGTCGTGCTCCACGATCACGATCGTCTTGCCCCGCTCCTCGAGCCGGTGAATGTGGTCGAGCAGGTGCTGGAGCAGCGTCCGGTTGACGCCGGCCGCCGGCTCGTCGAGCAGGATCAGCTCCGGGTCGGTCATGAGCGCCCGCACGAACTCCAGGAGCTTCTGCTGCCCGTAGGAGAGGCGCCCGCCGTACTCGGCGCGCAGGTGCGTGAGGTTGACGAACGCGATGAGGTCCTCGGCCCGCTCGCGCGCGACCCGGTCGGGCACGTCGAGCCCGGTCACCGAGAGCATGTTCTCGAGCACCGTCATCTCCCGGAAGATGCGCGTGATCTGGAACGTCCGCGTCACGCCCTTGCGGAAGATCTGGTAGGGCTTGAGGCCGGCGAAATTCTCCCCTTTGTAGATCACCTGCCCGCCGTCGGGCTCCATGAGCCCCGTTAATAGATTAAAGGTCGTCGTCTTGCCCGAGCCGTTGGGGCCGATGAGCCCGGAGATCTTCCCCCGGGGAACGGCGAAGCTGCACCCGTCCACGGCCCGGACCCCGCCGAAGGCCTTCCGGAGGTCGCGGGCCTCGAGGACGATCTCGTCCGAACCCCAGCCCATCAGTGAACCATCCCCTTGCGGACCCAGCCCCGGTCGATGGCGAACCCCACGAGCCCGCGCGGCATGAAGCGCGCGACCAGGACGATGAAGAGACCGTACGCGATCAGATGAGCCGTCGGGAAGTTGACCCACGTCAGCTCCTGGGCCGTGTAGAGCAGCGCCGCCCCCACGATCGGGCCGATGACCGTGCCCTTGCCACCCAGCATCGACATGAGTGCCATGGCGATGGTGATCTGGACGAAGAACACCGACGGGGGGTCGATGTAGAGGACCTTGTAGGCCTGGATGCCGCCCGCCACCGCCGGGAACACCGCCGACAGCACGAAGGCCGCCAGCTTGTAGAGCGTGGCGTTGATCCCGAGCGCCTCAGCCGCCACCTCGTCCTCGCGGATGGCGTTGAGGCGGACCCCGAACCGGGAGTGCCCCACCCCGTAGGCGACCACGATCGTCAGCAGCACCAGCACCAGCATCGCGTAGTAGGTCTCGAAGGAGGTCTCGGCGCTGGGCAAGCTGATGCCGAGCCCACCATGGGTGAGGCTGTCCCACACGGTGGCGACCACGCGCGTCCCCTCCGCCGCCCCCAGCATGGCGATGGCGAAGTAGGGGCCTTTGAGGCGCAAGACCGGATAGCCGATCACCACCGCGATGAGCGCGGCCACCACGGCGCCGACGGCGAGCGTGGGGATCCAGTGCCAGCCGTAGTCGGATACCAAAATCGCGCAGGCGTAGGCGCCGATCCCGTAGAACGCCACGTGGCCGAATGATGTGTAGCCGGTGAAGCCGCTGATGATGTTCCAGCTCAGGGCGAGGACGACGTACATCATCGTGAAGAGCACGAATGAGCGGCGGTAGACGGTCAGGGCGTGAGGGAGGATCGCGAGCGCGACCGCGCACACGCCCAGGAGGGCCAGGTTCCGGAGGTGTTCGCCCCGCGTCACGGCGCCGGCTCAGCCTTCCTTCACGCCCATGAGCCCGCCCGGACGGATCAGCAACACGAAGATCATCAAGCCGTAGGCGGCCAGCTCCACCATCGCCGTGCCGTTGGGGACCATGAGCGAGACCAGGTTCTCGAGGACCGCCAGCATGAGTCCCCCGATCAGTGCGCCCACGTAGTGGCCGCGGCCGCCGAGGATGACGATGGCGAACGCCTGGAGGGTGTAGAGGACGCCGGTCTCGGGGTTGAACCCGAACTGAATGGACACGAGCGCCCCGCCCGCCACCGCCAGCGCCGCGGCGAGGCCGGTCGTGACGAGATAGATCCGCCGCACGTTGATCCCGCACACCATGGCCACCTCGGCGTTCAGGGCGGTCGCGCGGACGGCCTTGCCCAGGCGGTTCAGCTTCAAGAACAGGTAGACGGCGGTGGAGATCGCCACCGCCATCACGAAGCTGATCACCCTGTTCTGGCCGACCGCGATGGTGCTCGTGAGCTGGACCGTTCCGGGGGCGTACGGGATCGTCCGGAAGTCCGTGGTGAAGATCAACTCCGCGGTGTAGATCATCGTGAGGCCGAGGCCGAAGGTGATCAGGAGCCCCGTCAGCTCGGGCGCCCCCACGACGGCGTTCAGCAGCAGCTTCTGCACCGCCACGCCGAACAGGAAGGCGACGGGCAGGGTGAGGACCATCGCCAGCAGCGGATCGACGCCCAGGTAGAAGAAGGCGACCCAGGTGAGATAGGCGCCCATCATCACCATCTCGCCGTGGGCGGCGTTGATGATGCGCATCACGCCGAAGATCAGTGTGAGCCCCACCGCGAACATCGCGTAGACGCCGCCCTGCATGATGCCGCCGAGGACGACGGTGGCCAGGTTTCCGAGCCACCGCTCGTCAAGGCGTACGGTGCCGGCCCA
>DASYUQ010000223.1 GCA_036001065.1 Candidatus Methylomirabilota bacterium | reverse complement strand
CCTCGACGCCAAGGCGATCGCCATGGAGGCCATGCGCATCGCCGCCGGCATCTGCGTGTACACCAACGACCACATCACCGTGGAGACGCTGTGAACCTCACGCCCGCGGAGATCGTGGCCGAGCTGGATCGGTACATCGTCGGTCAGGACAAGGCCAAGCGCGCGGGGGCCATCGCGCTCCGCAACCGGTGGCGCCGGCAGAACCTGCCGCCCGAGCTGCGGGACGAGGTCGCGCCCAAGAACATCATCATGATCGGCCCCACCGGGGTGGGGAAGACCGAGATCGCCCGGCGGCTGGCTCGCCTGGCCCAGGCGCCGTTCATCAAGGTCGAGGCGTCGAAGTACACGGAGGTCGGCTACGTCGGCCGCGACGTGGAGTCGATGATCCGCGAGCTGACGGAGCTGGCGGTGAACATGGTGCGGGCCGAGATGGTCGCCGCCGTCCAGGAGAAAGCCGAGCACCTCGCCGAGGAGCGCCTGCTCGACCTCCTGCTACCGCGCAGCCGCGGCGAGTCCTTCAGCAGCGAGTCGCTGGAGGAGGCGGGCGGCGGCCCCTCGCGCGAGGCCACCCGGGAGAAGCTTCGCGCCCAGCTCCAGGCCGGGCGGCTCGACGACCGCCTGATCGAACTGGAGACGCAGCAGCAGACCGTACCCATCGTGGAGGTCTTCTCGGGCCAGGGCATGGAAGAGATGGGGATCAACCTCCGGGAGATGCTCTCCAACATCCTGCCCAGCCGGACCAAGCGCCGGCGCGTGCGGATCGCGGAGGCCCGCCGTCTGCTCGCCCAGGAAGAGGCGCAGAAGCTCGTCGATCCCGACGAGGCGGTGAGCCAGGCGATCCGGCGCGTGGAGAACTCGGGCATCGTCTTCGTCGACGAGCTGGACAAGGTGGCCGGGCGCGAGAGCGGGCACGGCCCCGACGTCAGCCGCGAAGGCGTGCAGCGGGACCTGCTCCCCATCGTCGAGGGCTCCTCGGTGACCACGAAGTACGGCATCGTGCGCACGGACCACATCCTGTTCATCGCCGCCGGGGCCTTCCATGTCGCGAAGCCCGCGGACCTCATCCCGGAGCTGCAGGGACGCTTCCCGATCCGCGTCGAGCTCGACACCTTGACGCGAGAGGATTTCGTCCGCATCCTGACGGAGCCCCGTAACGCCCTGATCACGCAGTACGTGGAGCTGTTGAAGACGGAGAAGGTGGCGCTCACGTTCACGCCGGACGCGATCGATGCGGTGGCCGACCTCGCCATGCGCGTGAACACGGCGACCGAGAACATCGGAGCCCGGCGGCTCTACACGATCATGGAGAAGCTCCTGGAGGACATCTCGTTCAACGCCCCGGATCTCCCCGGCAAGGAGTTGACCATCGACGCGGGCTACGTCCACCAGCGGCTGGCCGACCTCTCGCGGGACCAGGACCTGTCGCGTTACATCCTATGAGCGTGGCCGTGCGAGCCGCAGCCGGAGGCGAGGCGAGCCTGTGAACGGGAACGACCCGCGGCGCGCCGAGATCCTGATGGAGGCGCTCCCGTACATCCGGGAGTTTCGGGGCAAATCGATCATCATCAAGTACGGCGGCGCTGCGATGGAACAGGCGAATCTCAAAGAGAACTTCGCTCTCGACGTGATTCTCCTGCATCTCGTCGGCATCCATCCGGTCATCGTGCACGGCGGCGGGCCCCAGATCGGCGCCATGATGAAGCGCCTGGGCAAGGAGCCGCGCTTCATCGGGGGCATGCGGGTCACCGACGAGGAGACGGTCGAGATCGTCGAGATGGTGCTGGTAGGCAAGATCAACAAGGAGATCGTGGCGCTCATCAACCACCACGGCGGCCGGGCCGTGGGGCTCAGCGGCAAGGACGCGAACCTGATTCGCGCCCACCGGCGCCCGCATCGGCTGCCGTCCGGAGAGGAGATCGACATCGGGCTCGTGGGCGAGGTGGAGGCGGTGAACCCCGATGCGATCAGGCTGCTCGAGCAGAACGGGTTCATACCGGTCATCGCGCCGGTGGGCATCGGCAGCAAAGGGGAGACGTACAACATCAACGCGGATCTGGTGGCGGGCGAGGTGGCGGCCGCGCTGGGCGCCGAGAAGCTCATCCACCTGACCGACGTCCAGGGGATCCTCGACGCCTCGGGCCGGCTCACCAGCACGCTGAGCCGCCAGGACGCCGAGCGCCTCGTGCAGGACGGAGTCATCGACGGCGGGATGCTGCCGAAGGTGGAGTCGTCCCTGCGGGCGCTCAAAGGGGGCACGGCCAAGGCGCACATCATCGACGGCCGGCTGCCGCACGCCATCCTCCTGGAGCTCTTCACGCGCGAGGGCATCGGCACCGAGATCGTCTTGTGAAAGGGTCGACGGCGATGGACACGAAGACACTGCTGGAGTGGGCGGCCCGGTACCACACTCCGAACTACGGTCGCGCGCCGATCTGCCTGGTGCGGGGCGATGGCGTGCGGGTGTGGGACTCGGACGGCCGCGAATACCTCGACTTCGCGGCGGGGATCGCCGTGGTCGCCCTCGGCCATTGCCACCCCACCATCACCGGGGCCATCCGCGAGGCGGCGGCGACGCTGCTGCACGTGTCCAACCTCTACCACACGGCGCCGCAGATCCACCTGGCCAAGCTCCTCTGCGATCACTCCTTCGCCGATCGGGTCTTCTTCTGCAACTCGGGCGCCGAGGCCAACGAAGCGGCGCTCAAGCTCGCCCGCAAGTATGCCAAGGAGCGGTTCGCCTCCGACCGCTTCGAGATCGTCGCCACCCGCGAGTCCTTCCACGGCCGCACGCTGGCGACGGTGACGGCCACCGGCCAGGAGAAGTACCAGCACGGCTTCGAGCCGCTCATGCCCGGCTTCAAGCACGTGCCCTACAACGACCTGCGCGCGATGGCGCGCGCCCTCGACAACCGCACCGCGGCGATCATCGTCGAGCCCATCCAGGGCGAGGGCGGCGTCAACGTCCCCGACGACGACTACCTCCCCGGCCTCCGGAAGCTCTGCGACCAGTCCGGGGCCCTGCTGATCGTCGACGAGGTCCAGACCGGGCTCGGCCGCACCGGCAAGCTCTGGGCGTACGAGCACGCCGGCGTGGAGCCGGACATCATGACGCTGGCCAAGGCGCTCGCCAACGGCGTGCCGATGGGCGCGATGCTGGCGCGTGAGGAGGTGGCCCGGGTGCTCACGCCCGGCACGCACGCCTCGACCTTCGGCGGTACGCCCTTCGTCGCGTCGGTGGCGCTGGCGACGCTCACCACCATCATCGGCGAGAAGATCCCGGAGCGTGCCGCCCGCACGGGCGCGTACCTGATGGAGCAGCTCCGGGCGCTCGCCAAGCAGCGGCCTGTCGTCCGGGCGGTGCGTGGCCGGGGGCTCCTGATCGGCGTGGAGCTCACCCGGCCGGCGGCGCCGCTGGTGGACGCCTGTCGGGACGCGGGGCTCCTCGTCCTCACCGCGGGCGAGAAGGTGCTCCGGCTGGCGCCGCCGCTCATCGTCGACCAGCGGGACTGCGACCGGGCGCTGGCCACGATCGACGCCACGCTGGCCCGGTCGACGTCGTGAGCCACTTCGTCTCGGCCGCCGATCTGACGCGCGAGCGGGCGCTCCACCTCTTCCGGGTGGCGGGGGCGCTCAAGCAGCGCTGGAAGTCGGGCAGCCGGGGCGCGCCGCTGGCCGGGCGCACGATGGCCCTGATCTTCGAGAAGCCGTCCCTGCGGACCCGCGTCACCTTCGAGGTGGGGATCGTCCAGCTCGGCGGGCGGGCCGTCCACCTGGCCGGCCAGGAGATCGGGATGGGCACGCGCGAGTCGGTCCCCGACGTGGCCCGCAACCTGTCCCGCTGGGTCGACGGCATCGCCGCCCGCGTCTATGCGCACGACACGGTGGAGACGCTGGCGCGCCACGCGACGATCCCCGTGATCAACGGGCTCAGCGACTTCGAGCACCCCTGCCAGGCGCTGGCCGACTACTTCACGCTGTGGGAGCGCGGCATCGACGTGGCCGCGATGCGGCTGGCCTGGATCGGCGACGGCAACAACGTGTGCCACTCGCTGCTCCTGCTCGGGGGCCTGCTGGGGACCACGCTCACCGCCGCCTGTCCACCGGGCTACGAGCCGGACGCGAACGTGCAGGCGACCGTGCGCCGGCTGGGCGGCCGGCTGACGGTCACCCACGATCCCCGCGAGGCGGCCGCCGGCGCCGACGTGCTCTACACCGACGTCTGGATCAGCATGGGGCAGGAGGCCGAGCGCGAGCGGCGGCTCGAAGCGTTCGCTCGCTACCAGGTGAACGAGACCCTGGTCGGGTTCGCGAAGCCCTCCGCCCTGGTGATGCATTGCCTGCCCGCCCACCGCGGCCAGGAGATCACCGACGCCGTGCTGGACGGCTCACGAAGTATTGTGCTCGACCAGGCGGAGAACCGGCTCCACGCGCAGAAGGCGATCATCCTGGAGCTGCTGGGCGGATCCCTGGATGATGCCTGATCCCAAGCGGGTGGTGCTGGCGTACTCGGGCGGGCTCGACACCTCCGTGATCCTGCGCTGGCTGATCGAGCGGTACCGCTGTGAGGTCATCGCGTTCTGCGCCGACCTCGGCCAGGGCGAGGAGGTGCTGCCGCTCCGCGACAAGGCGCTCCGGACGGGCGCCGCCTCGGTGCACGTCGTCGACCTGCGGGAGGAGTTCGTCCGGGACTTCATCTTTCCGATGCTCCGCGCCAACGCCGTCTACGAGGGCGGCTACCTCCTGGGCACCTCGATCGCGCGGCCGCTCATCGCGCGGGCCCAGGTGGAGATCGCGCGGCGGGAGAGCGCCGACGCCGTCGCCCACGGGGCCACCGGCAAGGGCAACGACCAGGTGCGCTTCGAGCTCACCTACGCGGCGCTGGCGCCGCACCTGCGCGTGATCGCGCCCTGGCGGGAGTGGGAGCTGACCTCGCGGACGGCCCTCATCGAGTTCGCCCGGCGCCACGACATTCCCGTCCCCGTGACCACCGAGCGGCCGTACAGCACCGACCGCAACTTGTTCCACATCTCCTACGAGGGCGGCCTCCTGGAGGACCCCTGGGCGGCGCCGCCCGACAAGATGTTCCTGCTGACCAGCTCGCCGGAGGCGGCGCCCGATGTCCCGGAGGAGATCGTGATCGACTTCGAGCACGGCGATCCAGTCGCCCTGGGCGGCGAGCGGCTGGGGCCGGTCCTGCTGCTGACGCGGCTGAACCGGGTCGGCGGCGAGCACGGCATCGGCCGCGTGGACGTGGTCGAGAACCGCTTCGTCGGCATGAAGTCTCGCGGCGTGTACGAAACGCCCGGGGGCACGATCCTCCACGTCGCCCGGCGGGCGGTGGAGTCGCTGACGCTCGACCGCGAGGTGCTCCACCTGCGCGATTCGCTCGTGCCGCGCTACGCGGAGATGATCTACTACGGCTTCTGGTTCGCCCCCGAGCGGCAGGCCCTGCAGACCTTCCTGGACGAGTGCGCCGGCGACGTCACCGGAAGCGTGCGGCTGCGCCTGTACAAGGGCAATGTCATCGTCACCGGGCGTCGCTCGCCGCGCTCGCTCTACCGGACCGACTTCGCCACCTTCGAGGCCGATTCCGTCTATCGCCCGCGGGACGCCGAGGGGTTCATCAACCTGAACGCGCTCCGTCTCCGGATCCGCGCCCTCCGAGACCGTCAGAGCTAGGGCGTGCTGATCGACGTCGCGCCCACGGCTGAGGCGCTGAACCCGTCCCAGCTCCGGGCTTCGACCGTGCTGGTCGTCGACGTGCTCCGGGCCAGCACCACCATGATCGCCGCGCTCGCCAACGGCTGCGCCGCGATCGTCCCGGTGGCCGACGCCGAGGAGGCGCGGCGGCGGGCCCGTAGCCTTCCCGGCGCCAGCGTCCTGGTGGCCGGTGAGCGCCGGGGCCAGGCGATCCCGGGCTTCCACCTCGGCAACTCGCCGCTGGAGTTCACGCCGGACCGCGTCCGCGATACCATCGTCGTCTTCACCACCAGCAACGGTACCCGCGCGCTCCTGGCCGCCCGCGGCGCGCCCGCGGTCGGGGTCGGCGCGCTGGTGAACCTCAGCGCGGCCGCGGCGTGGGCGCGGGCCGGACGCCGCGACGTGACCGTGCTCTGCGCCGGCCAGCGGGGCGCCGTGTCGCTCGAGGACCATGTCTGTGCCGGTCTCCTGGTCGAGCGGCTTCTCCGCGAGGAGCCGGGCGCGTCGGCGACGGCTACCGCAGTCGAGGCGCTCCGCGTGGGCCGTCAGTACGGCCACGACCTGGCCCAGCTCGCCGAGGCCTCGCCGTGGGCGCGCCACCTGGCGCGGGTCGGGCGCGCCGCCGACGTCGCGGCCTGCCTGATGCTCGACACGGCAACCCTCGTCCCCGTCTACCGGGCCGACGTTGACAAGGTGGTTCCGGGGCCGCGATACTCGTGCGGGGTGGTGGTGACGTGAACTTACCGATCGGTCTCACGCTCACGCGCATCGTCGCCGTCCCGCTGCTGATCGTCTTCCTGATCTCGTCCTCCCGCGTCCACGCGGCGATCGCCGCCGGAATCTTCATCCTGGCCGCGCTCACGGACTGGGCGGACGGCGTGCTGGCGCGGCGGCGCAACCAGGTCACCACGCTCGGCACGCTGCTGGACCCCATCGCCGACAAGCTGCTGGTCGCCGCCGCCCTGGTCTCGCTGCTCCAGATCGACAAGCTGGCGGCGTGGATCGTGGTGGTGATCATCGGACGCGAGCTGGCGGTGACCGGGCTGCGGGCGGTCGCGGCCGGAGTGGGCGTGATCGTCCCCGCCTCGCGCCTGGCGAAGTGGAAGACGGTGAGCCAGTACGTCGCGATCACGATGCTGATCATCGAGAAGAGCGTGGGCTCGCCGGCCTTCCACATGGCCGCCACCACCGTGCTGTGGGTGGCCCTCGGCCTCACGGTCGTCTCCGCCGTGGACTACTTCTACCGCTTCTTCCGGAAGGCCGACTACCGCGCGATCGTGCCGGGCGAAGAACGCTGGTCGTGACCACGCTGGCCGCGGTCGTCGCCGCGTACCTCATCGGGGCGGTGCCGGTCGGGTTCCTGGTCGCCCGCGCCTTCGGCATCGGCGACATCCGGCGCCAGGGCAGCGGCAACATCGGCGCCGCCAACGTGCTGAGAACCGCGGGGCGGGTGCCGGCGCTGCTCACGCTGGTGGGCGACGTCGCGAAGGGCTACGTCGCCGTCGCCGCCGGCGGAGCGCTGGGGGGCGCCGCGCCGGAAATCACCGCGTCGGCGGCGGTGGCGGCCATCGTGGGCAACTGCTGGTCGGTGTTCCTGCTCTTCCGCGGCGGCAAGGGCGTGGCCACCGGCCTGGGGGCGTTCCTCAAGCTCGTTCCGCTGGCGACCCTGCCCGCCGCCGTCACGTGGGTCGCCGTCACCATGACCTTCCGCTACGTCTCGCTGGGATCCCTGATGGCGGCGCTCTGCGTTCCCGTGGGCGCGCTGCTGTTCGGCTATCCGCTGGCCACGGTAGCCGCCTGCGCCGTCGCGGCGACGATCGTGGTCCTGCGCCATCATGAAAACATCGCTCGGCTGCTGGCCGGCAGCGAGCGCCGACTCGGCGAGCGGCGGGCGTGACGATCGGCGTCATCGGGGGCGGGAGCTGGGGCACGGCCCTGGCCATCCACCTGGCCCGGGCCGGCGGCGCCGTCCGCCTGTGGGCGCGCGAGCCCGAGGTGGTCGAAGGGATCCGGAACGCGCGGCGGAACCCGTTCTACCTGTCCGACGTCGAGTGCCCGCCCGGCATCCAAGCCACCGGGGATCCGGGCGAAGCGGTGCGGGACGCCGCCGTGGTGATCGTAGTGGTCCCATCCGAGTTCTTCGCGGCCACCCTCAAGAACGTCGGAGGGATCCCGCCGGACGTGCCGATCGTTTCTGCGACGAAGGGCCTCGATCCCGAGCGGCATCGGCGGATGAGCGAGATCCTCCTCGAGCGCTACCCAGGGGCGCCCCTGGCGGCGCTGTCGGGCCCGACCTTCGCCCGCGAGGTCGCGCTGGGGCAGCCCACCGCCTCCGTGGTCGCCTCGCGCGATGAAGCGCTCGCGGCCCGCCTGCAGTCGATCTTGGGCAGCCGGGAGTTCAGGCTCTACACCAACCGCGACGTCCCCGGCGTCGAGGTCGGCGGCGCGCTCAAGAACGTGATCGCCATCGCCACCGGCCTCGCCGACGGCCTCGGCCTGGGGGAGAACGCCCGCGCCGCCCTGATCACCCGCGGCTTGGCCGAGATCACGCGGCTGGCGGTGGCGCTGGGCGCGCAAGCGCGCACGCTGGCCGGCCTGGCCGGGATGGGCGATCTCGTCTTGACCTGCACGGGGAGCCTCTCACGCAACCGGGGGCTCGGCATCGCGCTGGCGCGCGGTAGGACGCAGGCCGCCGTCGAGGGCGAAACGCGCATGATCGCCGAGGGCGCGCGCACGGTCGCCTCCGCGCTGGCGCTGGCCGCCCGCCACGGCGTGAGCCTGCCGATCTGCGCCGAGGTCGGCGCCGTGCTCTTCGACAAGAAACCGCCGCGCGACGCGCTGGCCTCGCTGCTGGGACGCGCGGCGCGGCCGGAGGACGACTGAATGTCCGGAGCGCCAGATGTCTGAGCTGCGGAAGGATCCCGTCGTCGGGCGGTGGGTGATCATCGCCGCCGACCGCGCCCGGCGGCCGTCCGACTTCGGGCCCGAGCCCGCCCGGCCGCGACTGACGAACTGCGCGTTCTGCGCCGGCCACGAGGACACGACGCCGCCCGAAATCCTGGCCGGCCGGCCGCCCGGCGGGGAGCCCAACGGGCCGGGCTGGTCGTTCCGCGTCGTCGCCAACAAGTTCCCCGCGCTGCGCATCGAGGGCGAGCTCGAGCCCTCGGGCGAGGGCGCGTTCGACCGGATGAACGGCATCGGCGCCCACGAGGTCGTCATCGAGTCGCCCGAGCACGCGGCGTCGCTGACCACGATGTCCGTGGATGCCGTGGCCGACATCCTGCTCGCCTTTCGGGAGCGCGTGCTGGATTTGAAGAAGGACGCCCGGTTCCAGTACGTCCTGATCTTCAAGAACCACGGGGAGGCGGCCGGCGCCTCGCTCGAGCACCCGCACTCCCAGCTCATCGCGACGCCCATCATCCCGATCATGGTGGGCGAGGAGCTGGCCGGCGCCGCCAAGTACTACGAGATGAAGGAGCGCTGCGTGTGGTGCGACATCCTGCGCCAGGAGCGCCGGGGCCGGCGGCGCCTCGTCCTCGACGCCGACGGCTTCGCGGTCCTGGCCCCGTTCGCCCCGCGGTTTCCCTTCGAGACATGGATCTTGCCCGCGCGCCATCGCTCGGCGTTCGAGGAGTCGGGCGTGGACGACCTGCGCGCGCTGGCGGGCGTGCTGCGGGACTTCCTGGGGCGCATGAATCGCACGCTCAACGACCCGCCGTTCAACTTCATGCTCCACAGCGCGCCCCTGCACGAGCCCACGCTCGACCACTTCCACTGGCACCTGGAGATCATCCCGAAGCTGACCCGCATCGCCGGATTCGAGTGGGGCAGCGGTTTCTTCATCAATCCGGTCGCGCCCGAGGACGCCGCGGCGGCCCTCCGCGAGGCGGGCGAGTGAGTGGCGCCGAGACCGCCATGGTAATATAGGGCGCTGTCGGCGCCGGGGACGCGGGAATAGCTCAGTGGTAGAGCACGACCTTGCCAAGGTCGGGGTCGCGGGTTCGAATCCCGTTTCCCGCTCCACCGCCTCACGCCGATTCGGGCCCGCCTGAAGGCGGCGTAGCCAAGTGGTTAAGGCGGAGGTCTGCAAAACCTCTATTCAGCGGTTCGAATCCGCTCGCCGCCTCCATTTTTCTTTCTCGGTTGTCGACGCGGGTTGGCGTCATTGCCGACGAATCGCCCGTGGCCGTGTCGCCGAGGAGCCGGCGCCGTGGTCTGGGGCGCCGTGGTCCGGATGGCCGCGCCGGCGATCGCCGGCCACCCGTCAGCGGCCATGCGCTGATGCTTCATCGCAGTGGGCATGCCATGAAGGCGATCGCACGGGTCCTGGCGGTTCCGCGCTCGACCGTGCGATATTGGCTCGAACGGTATGCTGGTGTAGCCCAATCGGCAGAGGCCACCGACTTAAAATCGGTACAGTGTGGGTTCGACTCCCACCACCAGCACCAGCATCCAGCCGACGCATACCTGCTCGGCATGTATCTCGGTGATGGTCACATCATGCAGGGCCCGCGCGCGTACGTCCTCCGGGTCTTCCTCAACCAGAAGCAATGCGATGTCATCGAGCGGGTGGAGACCGCCATGACATGCGCTGATGGCCGAGCCCGCCGCGCCTTGACACCGGTACCCAAGGGGTTCCGTCAGGATCGCGCGTGATCCCGTCGTAAGCGTCGGGCGGCGCCCTACTCCCTGCGGTCGAACGTCGGCAGGGGGCTACCGAGGAGGAAATGCGCGATGGCCGCCAGCTCGTGGAGGCTGTCCTCGAGGTACCGCCGGGAGCGCCACCACCGCCCGGGGTCGAAGGGCTCGTAGGGAGTCGGATGGACGAGCGCCGGGATCCTCGCCTGATAGCGCGCGTTCCAGACGACGCGAACGCGACGGGTGTGCTGAGGTGACGTGACGAGAATCACGCGCCGGAAGCCGCGGGCGCGGGCGTGCTCGAAGTCGACCTGCAGCTCCTGGGCGGTGTTGTCGACCTGCCGCTCCAGCCTCACGATCGCCTGCCGGGGAACGCCCGCGTACTGCAGGGCCCGCGCCGCCCTCTCTTGCAATACGGGCTCGCCCGCCAGTCGCCGCGCCACCGGGGTGGGGTCGCGCGCCAGCGCGAGAACGACGACGGGCGCCAGCCCGCGCCGGTAGAGGGCGGCCGCCTCGACTTCGCGGGCCGGGGTCCCGCCCTCGAGCACGATGATCGCGTCGCTGGGCTCGACGCGATCGGCCACCACCAGGAACGGGCCGACCGCCTGGACGCCGAGGACGAGCAGGACGGCGAAGACGCCGACGAGGAGCAGGGGGACCGCGCGCCGAAGGCGTCGGAGCTTCATTGGACGACGGACATGCGCCAGGCTATCTTACCTGAGATGTTCGCCTCCCCCGGAGCCATCGCCTTCGAGATCGGGCCGCTGGTCATCCGCTGGTACGGCATCCTGATGGCCACCGCAATCGTCGTCGGCCTCTGGCTCGGCCACCGCCAGGCGCGCCGCGACGGCCTGCCGGCCGACGATATCATCAGCGCGGCGCAGTGGGCCATCCTGGCCGGGCTGCTGGGCGCGCGGCTGTACGAGGTGATCTTCAACTGGGATTATTACGGCCAGTACCCGACCAAGATCGTCGCGGTGTGGGAGGGCGGGCTCGCCATGCACGGCGGTCTCATTCTGGGGCCGCTCGTCGGCGTGTGGCTCGCCTACCGGTGGCGGCTGCCGGTGCTCCGCAGTCTGGACGTGGCGGGGCCGGGCCTCGCCATCGGGCAGGCGATCGGGCGATGGGGGAACTTCTTCAACGAGGAGGCGTTCGGTCGCCCGACGGAGTTTCCCTGGAAGCTCTACATCTCGCCGGCGCATCGCCCGCCCGGCTACGCCCAGTACGAATACTTCCATCCGACCTTCCTCTACGAGTCGCTCTGGGACTTCGCCGTCTTCCTCATGCTGGTGGCATGGCTCCGCCCGCGGCTGCGGGAGCGGCCAGGGGCGCTCTTCTTCGTCTACATCGGTCTCTACTCCGTGGGGCGCTTCGCGATCGAGTCGCTGAGGCTGGACAGCTTCTGGCTCGGCTCTTTCCGGGTGCCGCAGCTCGCCAGCGTGGTCGGAGTCGTCGTCGCCGTGATTGGGCTGGCCTGGACGCGCCGCCGGGCGACTCCCGCCACCGCGAGCTGAGCAGCCGCGCGCCTCACGCCCCGGGGCGACAGGTGCCCGCTACAATGACAACGACATGGGCGTGAAGGTCGAACAGGTCGGACCCTATCTCTGGCGGATCCCGCCCGACGCCCGGCCCGGGATGCGCGTGCCTGCCCTCATCGTCGCCGACGAGCTGCTGATGGCGCAGATCCGGAACGACGCCTCCCTGGAGCAGCTGGCGAACGGGGCCACCTTGCCCGGTATCGTGAAGGCGGCGCTGGCGATGCCCGACATCCACCAGGGCTACGGGCTGCCGGTGGGCGCCGTGGTTGCCACCGACGCGGTGCGCGGCGTGGTGAGCCCCGGAGCGATCGGCTTCGACATTAACTGCGGTGTGCGGCTCCTCCGGACCGAGCTCGGGCAGGCGGAGGTCGTCCCGCGCGTGGCGTCGCTCGTCGATGCGCTGTTTGCGGCCATTCCCACCGGGGTGGGGTCCCAAGGGCGCGTCAAGCTCGGCGCCCGGGAGCTCCGGCAGGTGATGGAAGCGGGCGCGGCGTGGGCGGTCGGGCAGGGTTGGGGCGAGGGCGACGACGTCGAGCGGCTGGAGTCGAACGGATGCATTCCCGGGGCGCAGCCCGAGCACGTCTCCGAGCACGCGCTCGAGCGGGGGCGGCGCCAGCTCGGAACGCTCGGGTCGGGGAATCACTTCCTCGAGGTCGAGGTCGTCGACGAGGTCTACGACGAGGCCGCGGCTGCGCCCCTGGGGCTGAGCGAGGGCGCGGTCACCGTGTTGATCCATACCGGCTCGCGCGGACTCGGCCACCAGGTCTGCACGGATTCCCTGAGGCTGACGGAGCGGGCGCTCAAGCGCTACGGCATCGCCGTGCCCGACCGCCAGCTCGCCTGCGCGCCGGTAGACTCGGAGGAAGCCCGAACCTATCTCGGCGCCATGCGGGCGGCGGCGAACTTCGCCTTCGCGAACCGCCAAGTGATCACGCACTGGGCGCGCGAGGCGTTCACGCGGACCCTGGGACTCACGCCGCACCAGCTTGGCATGAGAACCGTCTACGACGTCGCCCACAACATCGCCAAAGAGGAGGAGCACGAAGTGAACGGGCAGCGGCGGCGGCTCCTCGTCCACCGCAAGGGCGCCACCCGGGCGTTCCCGGGCCAGCCGGTGCTGGTGCCGGGTGACATGGGACGCTACTCCTTCGTCCTGCTCGGCACCGAGGTCGCGATGCGGGAGACGTTCGGCAGCACGTGTCACGGCGCCGGCCGCGTGATGAGCCGGACGGCCGCGGTCAAGGCCGCCCGTGGCCGCTCGATCGCGAGGGAACTCGAGGGACAGGGCGTCCTGGCCCGCGCCACCGGTCGCGACGCTCTGGCCGAGGAGATGCCCGAGGCGTACAAGGACGTGAAAGACGTCGTGGAGGTCGTCCATCGGTTCGGCATCTCGACGCGCGTGGCCCGCCTGAGGCCGATCGCGGTGATCAAGGGATGAACGCGCGCCGCAGGGCGGCCGCGAGCGGATGTGATAGAGTGAGCCGATG
Source organism: Candidatus Methylomirabilota bacterium (assembly GCA_036001065.1). Classification (NCBI taxonomy): domain Bacteria; phylum Methylomirabilota (SeqCode); species Candidatus Methylomirabilota bacterium. Next base: position 24,234 of record DASYUQ010000223.1, on the reverse strand, counting down.
TCCTGGTCATTAAAGAAAAAAACTCAGGGGCGGCTGGCGCAGGAGCAGGGCACCATCCGCAAGGACTGGGGCGGCAAGGTCCCCGTCGCCCTCGTCTACCCCAACACCTACGCCGTCGGAATGTCCAACCTGGGCTTCCAGACGATCTACTGGTATCTCAACCAGCTGCCCGACGTCGTCTGCGAGCGGGTGTTCCTGCCCGACCCCGAGGATGCCGACGAGCTCAGGCGGACGAGCACCCCGCCCTTCTCGCTGGAGTCACTGCGACCCCTGTCGGACTTCCACATGATCGGCTTTTCGATCACCTACGAGGGCGACTACATCAACGCGCTCAGGCTTCTCGCCCTCGCGGGGATCCCGCTGCGCGCCGCCGACCGCGGCTCGCACGACCCGCTCGTGCTCATGGGGGGCGTGTGCGCGTTTTCCAACCCCGAGCCCATGGCGCCCTTCATGGACTTCATCGCCGTCGGCGAGGGCGAGGAGCTCGTCGGCGAGCTGATCCAGGCCTATCGCGAGGGCTACCGCGAGCGTCAGAGCTTCCTCGACCGGCTCGTGACGATTCCCGGCATCTACGTGCCCGACCGGTACACGATGTCCTACCAGCCCGACGGCACGGTGGCCGCGGTGCTGCCGGGCGAGGGGGCGCCCGGGATCGTCACCAAGCGCCGGCTCAGCGACGTCAACCGCTTCGAGACGATCTCGCTGGTGAAGACACCCCACGCGGAATACGGGCACATGGCGCTGCTCGAGGTCGGCAAGGGGTGCGGCCGCGGCTGCCGCTTCTGCCTCGAGGGCCAGGTGTACCGGCCGGTCCGGCACCGCTCGGTGGCCTCCCTCACGGAGACGATCGCGAAGATCGCGAAGGATGCCGACGGCAGGCGGATCGGGCTGGTGGGCGCCTGTGTCTCCGACTACCCGTGGATCGGCGACCTGCTCAAGGTGGTGGAAGATCAGGGGCTCGAGCTGTCCATCTCCTCGCTTCGCGCCGACAGCCTCACCCCCGACCTGGTGGCGTCGCTGGCGCGCGGTGGCCACCGGACGCTGACGGTCGCGCCGGAGGCCGGGACGGAGCGCCTGCGGCGGGCGATCCGCAAGATGATCACCGACGAGCAGCTCTACGCCGCCTGCGCGCTGATCCGGGGCCACGGGATCCCCAACCTCAAGTGTTACTTCATGATCGGCCAGCCCACCGAGACGCTGGAGGACGTCGAGGCGATCCCCGACCTGGCGCAACGGATGCTCGAGCGGCTGCGGGTCCTCGACCCCCACGGCAAACCCTTCGGCCGGTTGACGCTGTCGATCTCGTCCTTCGTCCCCAAGCCCTGGACGCCGTTTCAGTGGGCGCCGTTCGACACGGTGGAGTCCCTGCAGAACAAGCTGGAGATCATCAAGCGCGCGGCGCGGCGCTTCCCCAACGTGCGCGTCCTGCACGAGAACCCCCGCGAGGCCGCGCTCCAGGCGCTGCTGGCGCGGGGCGACCGACGCGTCGGAGACTTCCTGGAGCTGGCCACCCGCCTGGAGGGCGACTGGCGGCGGGCCCTCCGGGAGTGGGACGCCGACGCCGCCTTCTACACGACGCGGGAGCGCCCGGTCGACGAGCGGCTGCCGTGGGATCATTTCGACGTGGGCGTGAAGAAGGCCGGACTGATCCGGGAGTGGGAACGAGCCCGGGCCGAGGCCGCCCCGCACCCGGTGGGCTAGGAGGACGCGCGTGGAACAGACACCGCCCGGCTACTGTATGCTCTACACCTTCTTCAAGGCGCGGCCGTCCTGGTTCACGCTCGCCAAGGCCGACAAGAGCCGCGCAATCGCCGAGTATCTGGCCAAGATCGACGACTTCAAGAACCGCCTGACCATTCGCGCCTACTCGACGATCGGCCTGCGGAGGGACACCGACTTCCTGCTGTGGCTGAGCTCGCGCGAGCTGCCGCCCATCCAGGCGCTGACCGAGGGGTTGCGCACGACGGCGATGGCGCCCCATCTCGACAACACCTACACCTACCTGGCCGTCACGCGGGAGTCACAGTACGTGAAGGCCCATCCCGACGAAGAGGCGGTGGTCACGATGCAGCCGGGCCAGTCGAAGTACCTCTTCGTCTACCCGTTCGTGAAGACGCGCGAGTGGTACCTGCTGCCGATGGAGGAACGACGCCGGATGATGGCCGAGCACATCCGCACCGGTCACCGGTTCCCGGCCATCCGGATCAACACGGCCTACTCCTTCGGAATGGACGACCAGGACTTCGTGGTCGCCTTCGAGGGCGACGATCCCAAAGAGTTCGTGACCCTGCTCATGCAGCTCCGGGAGACCGAGGCCAGCCGCTACACGGTACGCGACACGCCTCAGCACACGTGCGCGCGGCACCCGCTCGAGGAAATTCTCCAGGCGCTGGGGTAGCATCGACGCGATGACGGCTCGCGACACGCTCGGGCGCCCGCTCCAGAACCTCCGGCTATCGGTGACGGACCGTTGTAATTTACGGTGCCAGTACTGCATGCCCGAGGAAGACTACGTCTGGCTGCCCCGGGAGGCGATTCTCCACTTCGAGGAGATCAGCGCGCTGGTCGACGTCTTCATCGGGCTGGGCGTGGACAAGGTGCGGCTCACCGGCGGCGAGCCGCTCCTGCGGCGCGATCTGCCGACGCTGGTGCGTCTGCTGGCGGCCAAGCCGGGCCTCCGTGACCTGGCCATCACCACCAACGCGGTGCTGCTCGCCGACCAGGCCCAGGCCCTCACCGAGGCCGGTCTGCATCGAGTGACGGTCAGCCTGGACACGCTGAAGGCCGAGCGCTTCGCCGCGCTCACCCGCCGATCGACGCACGCCCAGGTGCTGGAGGGCATCGCGGCTGCGACCCGCGCCGGCCTCAGGGGCACCAAGCTCGACACGGTGGTCATGCGCGGCGTGAACGACGACGAGCTGGGGGATCTGATCGAGTTCGGCCGGCGCGTACCGGCCGAGGTGCGGTTCATCGAGTACATGGACGTCGGCGGCGCCACGCGCTGGTCCATGGACAAGGTCGTCTCGCGCGCCGCGATCCTCGGCGTGCTCGAGCAGCGCTACGGCCGCGTCGAGCCCGTCCCCGAGCCGGAGAGCACGGCGCCGGCGGAGCGTTTCAGGCTGCCCGACGGCACGGTCTTCGGGATCATCGCCTCGACGACGGCGCCGTTCTGTCGCGCCTGCGACCGGAGCCGGCTGACGGCCGACGGGATGTGGTATCTGTGCCTCTACGCCCTGGCGGGGACGGACCTGCGTGGCCCGCTGCGCCGGGGGGCGAGCCGGGAGGAGCTGGCCTCGCTCATCGTCGGACGCTGGACGGCCAGGACCGATCGGGGCGCCGAGGAGCGCCTCGCCGCCCGTGACCGCGGACCCCTCATCCAGATCGGCGAACTGCGGCGAGACCCGCATCTGGAGATGCACACCCGCGGCGGATAAAGCCGCGGGTGCTTCCCACCCCCGAGGACGCCGGTACGGACGCTCGCCGGCGTCGTTCCCAGGCTGTCGCGCGCGCTACCTGAGCGGCAGCGTTGGCGTGCCCAGGCCCGAGGTCGTCGTGTTGAGAACCCCCGACGTCTTCGAGAACACGCTCGACGTCGTGGAGGAGAGCGTGCCCGAGGTCGTAGAGAGCGTGCCCGAGGTCGTCGACGTCAGGCCCGAGGTGGACGTCGAGAGCGCGCCCGACGTCGAGGTGACGGGGGTAGTCGTGCCCGACAGGTCCGGCGCCAGGCCCCGCACCAGTGCGTCGACGCGGCTGGCCGCCTTCTGGGCCTCGCTCTCGGCGACGGCAGCGGTCGCCACGGGGGCCGGCGGGGTCCTGTAGTCATTGGCGATCTTCTGGGCCGCCTCGGGCGTGATGGTCCGGAGCTGCGGCGGCGCCGAGCCGGTCACGGTGATGCTCTGCAGGGCTCCGAGGGTCAGCGGAGGACCCAGCGGACGGCGAGAAACGGCGTCGAGCTGAAGAACTTCGACGGTCCCGCGCAGGACCGTGAAGACCGTGACATCCAGCGTACCGTCCGTGGCGCGACCGGGTGAGACCTCGGCCACGACGACCGTGCCGCGGATGGCGACCACGATGTTCGGCGTTCTGATCTCGATGGACTCGCCGGGCTTCATCGCGTCCCTGGCGACCGCCAGAGCGAGCTTGCCGTGGGGCAGGTCCAGTGTGGCCGTTCCCGGTGCCGCGGTGATGGCGAGAATGGAGCGTTCGCGGACGGTGACCGTGGCCCGCCCACCTAGGAGGACGCGCGCGAGCGACCTGTCGCCAGTAGTGATGCGGTCATTGAGGAACACGTCGTCCCTGAACTTGAGCGGCGCGGGCTGCTTGGACGCGAGATGGGCGACTGTCGCATGGCCCTGCAGAGCCGTGACGATGCCGGCTCGCGTGGCCTGAGCAAGGACCGGCGCCGGCAGAAGCACGAGCGCGACCATCAGAAGGGTGACGTAGCAAGTCGTTGGCATCACGATGTCCTCCTGGGGATATGTCCCCGGGGCCGATGCCGCAAGCGAGATGCCAGGCCCACCCACGTCTAAGTCAGCAGAACACTTGGTCTCGCTGTCGCGACCAGCGGGGAGGGTTGGGAAGCCCGGGGAGGTTCTCCCGGGAGCCGGAGCATTTCTCCGGGAGGCGCCCGGGGGCTGGCCGCGCTAGCGACCCGCGGCCTTCTTCTCCATCCACGCGGCGACCGCGGGAATCAGCGACGCGAGGATCCGGCGGTTGAGGACCAGCCCCCAGTGTGAGGCGCCCTCGGCCTCGAGGAACTCCGCGGCCAACGGGAGGTCGTCGTAGGTGCGGCGAGGGAACGTCGGATCGGCCGAGCCGGTAACGATGAACGCCGGCAGGGAAGGTCAGCGATCACGATGCCCGCCCGGCGGTCATCCCGAGCATGGCGCGACTCCGGCCCCAGCGAGGCGAGCGCGATCGCGCGCTCCTCGAGATCGAGGTCGGGCATCGCTGGCTGATCGCCCGGATCGCCGCTCACGATCCCGTACTCCTCGGCGCCGAAGACCCCCGAGCGGAGCGTCGGCGAGGTGTGGCGCGCCCGGGCCGGCGGACTCGGCGCCAGGCCGACGTACGCCAGGGCGCCGCCGCGGGCCGCGGCGATCAGGGCCGCGAGCCCGCCCATGCTCCAGCCCATCACCACGGGGTTGGCCGCGAGCTGGCCCACCAGCGCCGACACGTCGTCCGCGTAGTCGGTCATAGTCGTGCGCGAGAGGTCGAGGGGAGTGCTCGCGCCGTGGCCCCGGAGATCGAGCGCGTAGGCGGGCCAACCGCGCCGGGCCAGTTCCTGCTGCCAGAAGGTCCACACGCGCGCCGAGTTGGCGGCGCCATGGATGAGGACGATGGCGGGGCGGTCGCTGGCCTCGTCGGGAAGGGCCGCGCTGACGGCGAGCACGCCAGCGCTAGCGGCGCGCCCGGTATGCCGCCACGGTGTTTTCGATCTGGCGGGCGTGGATGTCGAGGTGCTCTGCGTAGATCCGCAGCCAGTCCTCGGCGGTGTACCGGCCGGATTCCGTGTGGCGACCTTCCCTCCGCCAGGCGTCCTCCCGCAACGAGCGGATCACCACCGCAGTGTTGGCGCGCACCGCCTCGACGGTCGCCAGGGCCGGCCCGAGCGGGTGGCTGTGGTAATCGAGTCGCACCGCCCACGCTGCCTGGTCATAGCCGAGGATGAGGGGGTCTTTCTCGGCGAGGAGATAGCGAATTCGAGCGGCAGCGTTGGTCTCGGAATCGGCGCAGTGGCAGATCACCTCGTGGGCCGACCATTCGCCCGGCGCCGGCCGCCACTTCGCGGCTCCGTCGGGGACGGTGGCCAGCGCCGCCTTCAGCCGCCCTGGACCCTCCGCATACCGCTCGATGAGCACCTCACGATCAGTGTGATTGAGCGCCATGGCCACCTCCTTTCGAGCGCGGGCTTTGCCCGCGCCATCGATCCCGTTGGGGGAGGATTCGGAGGGGGCCGCTAAGGCCCCCTCCGACGAGGATGAGGGGCGGAGCCCCCCTCCGGGTCTAAATCGGCGCGGGCAGCTCCGACGCCCCCATCAGGTAAAGATCGACGCCGTGGGCGCAGGAGCGTCCCTCGGCGATCGCCCACACGATCAGTGACTGACCACGCTGCATGTCGCCGCACGTGAAGACGCCAGGGACGCTCGTCATCCACTTCTGATCACGCCAGACGTTGCCCCGCTCGGTGAGCCTGAGCCCCAGCTCCTCGACAGGCCCCTTCCGCTCGGGACCGAGAAAGCCCATGGCCAGCAGCACGAGATCGACCTCCAGCGTGAACTCCGTGTCCGGGATCGGCTTGAACTCGATCCGGCCACCCTCGCGAGCCATCTCGACCTTCAGTGCCTCAAGCTGCCTCACGTGTCCCTGCTCGTCGCCGATGAAGCGCTGGGTCGAGACGGCATAGACGCGCTCGCCACCCTCCTCGTGGGCGGAGGAGACGCGGAAGATGTTGGGCCACTGGGGCCAGGGGTTGTCGGAGGCACGCGCGTCGGGCGGCCTCGGCAGCAGCTCGAACTGGTGCACGGAGATCGCACCTTGCCGGTGCACCGTGCCCAGGCAGTCGGCGCCGGTGTCGCCGCCGCCGATGATGACGACCCGCTTGCCATTGGCGGTGATGAACCCTTCGTCGGGGACCGGATCCCCCTCACAGCGCTTGTTCTGGAGCGTGAGGTAGTCCATGGCGAAGTGGATGCCGCGGAGCTCGCGTCCGGGCACTGCGAGGTCCCGGGGCCACCCCGCCCCGCAGGCCAGCACGATGGCCTCGAACTCGCCCAGGAGCTCCCGGGCCGGCACGCCGCCGCCGATGTCCGCGTTGGTCCGGAAGGTGATCCCCTCCTTCTCGAGGACTTGCAGGCGGCGGTCCAGGAAGCGCTTCTCCATCTTGAACTCGGGGATGCCGTAGCGCAGCAGGCCGCCGATACGGTCGGAGCGCTCGAACACGGTGACCCAGTGGCCGGCCCGGTTCAGCTGATCGGCGGCGGCGAGCCCGGCCGGGCCCGAGCCCACCACGGCGACCTTCCTGCCGGTCCGGACGGCGGGCGGCTGAGGCACCACCCAGCCCTCTTCCCAGGCGCGCTCGATGATCGTGTTCTCGACGACCTTGATGGTGACGGGGTCGTCGTTGATGCCGAGCACGCACGAGCCCTCGCAGGGGGCCGGGCAGAGCCTGCCGGTGAACTCCGGGAAGTTGTTCGTCGCGTGCAGCCGCTGGATCGCGTCCTGCCACTGGCTGCGGTACACGAGGTCGTTCCAGTCGGGGATGAGATTGCCGAGCGGGCAGCCCTGGTGACAGAAGGGGATGCCGCAGTCCATGCAGCGCGCCGCCTGCTTCTTGAGATCGTCCTCGGGGTCGGGGAGGTAGACCTCCTTCCAGTCGCGGATCCGCTCCGGGACGGGACGAGCCGGTGGCTTCTTGCGCTTGATCTCGAGGAAGCCGGTGACCTTACCCACTCGTGGCCCCGACCAGCTCGGCGAACGTCGGCTCCCGCCCTTCCGCGCGGGCACGCGCCTCGGCCAGGAGCACGCGCTTGTAGTCCTTGGGCATGACCTTGACGAACCGGGGCCGCATGTCGATCCACTCCGCGAGGATCTTCGCCGCGTAGGTGGAGCGGGTGGCGTCGATGTGGCGCCGGATCAGCTCGCGCACGAGGTCGATGTCCTCGGCCTGATCGAGGGGCGCCAGCTCCACCATCCCGAGATTGCAGCGCCGCTTGAACTCGCCGTCGAGGTCCAGGACGTAGGCGATGCCGCCCGACATCCCGGCGGCGAAGTTGCGCCCCGTCCGTCCCAGCACGACCACGCGGCCGCCGGTCATGTACTCGCAGCCGTGGTCGCCCACGCTCTCGACCACGGTGTGAGCGCCGCTGTTGCGCACGCCGAACCTCTCGCCGGCCACACCACGCACATAGGCCTCGCCGCTGGTGGCGCCGTAGAGGGCGACGTTGCCGACGATGATGTTCTCCTCGGGGACGAAGGTGGCCTGGCGGGGTGGGTAGACGATCAGCTTGCCGCCGGAGAGCCCCTTGCCCCAGTAGTCGTTGGCGTCGCCCTCGAGCGTGAGGGTGATCCCCCGCGGCACGAAGGCGCCGAAGCTCTGGCCGGCCGAGCCGGCGAAGTGGATCCTGATCGTGTCGTCGGGCAGCCCCTCGCCACCATACCGCGCGGTCACCTCGTAGCCGAGAATCGTGCCGACCGCCCGGTTGACGTTCCGGATGGGCAGGCTGAACTCGACAGGCTTCCTCTTTTCGAGGGCCTCGTGGCAGCGGGGGACGAGCGTGATGCGGTCGAGCGACTTCTCGAGGCCGTGGTCCTGGGCGCGCACGCGTCGGCGGGGGACTTCGGGCGGCATGTCGGGCTGGTAGAGGATCGACGAGAAGTCGAGGCCGCGGGCCTTCCAATGGTCGAGGGCGGACTTGAAGTCGAGCCTGTCGGCGCGCCCGATCATCTCGTCCATCGTCCGGAACCCCAGCCTGGCCATGTACTCCCGCACCTCCTCCCCGATGAAGCGGAAGAAGTTCGTGACGAACTCCGCCTGGCCCGTGAAGCGCTTGCGCAGCTCCGGATCCTGGGTGGCGATACCGACCGGGCAGGTGTTGAGATGGCACACGCGCATCATGATGCAGCCCATGACGACCAGGGGCGCGGTCGAGAAGCCATACTCCTCGGCGCCGAGCAGCGCGGCGATGACCACGTCGCGTCCGGTCTTCATCTGGCCGTCGACCTGGACGACGATACGGTCCCGCAGCTTGTTCATGACGAGGACCTGCTGCGTCTCGGCCACCCCCAGCTCCCAGGGGACACCGCCGTGCTTGATGCTGGTCAGCGGCGAGGCGCCGGTGCCCCCGTCGTGCCCGGAGATGAGGACGACGTCGGAGAAAGCCTTGGCCACGCCGGCAGCCACCGTTCCCACCCCGACCTCGGCGACGAGCTTGACGTGGATGCGCGCCCGGGGGTTCGCATTCTTTAGATCGTGGATGAGCTGCTTGAGGTCCTCGATCGAGTAGATGTCGTGATGCGGCGGCGGCGAGATGAGCCCCACCCCCGGCGTGGCGAACCGCACCTTGGCGATCCAGGGGTAGACCTTGTGGCCGGGCAGCTGCCCGCCCTCGCCAGGCTTGGCGCCCTGGGCCATCTTGATCTGAAGATCGTCCGAGTTGACCAGGTACTCGCTGGTCACGCCGAAGCGCGCCGAGGCGACCTGCTTGATCGCGCTGCGCCGCCAATCGCCATTCGGGTCGCGCCGGTATCGCGCCGAATCCTCACCGCCCTCTCCAGTGTTGGACTTGCCGCCGATCCGGTTCATGGCGATGGCCAGCGTCTCATGAGCCTCCTGGCTGATGGAGCCGTAGGACATCGCGCCCGTGGCGAAGCGCTTGAAGATCGCCTCCACGGGCTCGACCTGCTCGATCGGGATGGACTGCTGGGCGTACTTGAGTTCGATGAGCCCGCGGAGCGTGGCCAGACGCTTGTTCTGGTCGTCGACGAGCTTGGTGTACTCCCGGTAGATCTTGCCCTGGCCGGCCCGGGTGGCGTGCTGGAGCTTGAAGACGGTGTCCGGGTTGAAGAGGTGGTACTCACCGTCGCGCCGCCACTGGTACTCGCCGCCCCAGTCGAGGTCGGGCGTGCCGAAAGGCCGCTCGGGGAAGGCCCGCTCGTGGCGGCGGCGGACCTCCTCGTGGACGACGTCGATCCCGATGCCGCTCACGCGGGAAGCGGTGCCAGTGAGGTAGCGGTCGACGAGCTCGCGGTTGAGCCCGATGGCCTCGAAGATCTGGGCGCCGCAGTAGCTCTGCAGCGTGGAGATCCCCATCTTGGCCATGACCTTCAGGATGCCCTTGTTCAGCGCCTTGATATAATTGCGGACGGCCTTCGCATGGTCGATCCCGGTCAGCAGGCCCTCGCGGATCATGTCGTCGAGGGTTTCGAAGGCGACCCAGGGGTTCACGGCACCGGCACCGTAGCCGATGAGCAGAGCCACGTGGTGCACCTCGCGCGCGTCGCCGGTCTCGACGACGAGCCCGCAGCGCGTCCGCTCCCCCCGCCGCACGAGGTGGTGGTGCACCGCCGCGGTGGCCAGCAGGCTGGGGATGGCCGCCCGCTCGCGGCTGATTCCCCGGTCGGAGAGGATGACGATGTTGCAGCCCTCGGCGATAGCGTGACTGGTCCGCGCCTGCAGATGCTCGAGCGCGCGCTCCAGCCCCGCGCTGCCCTCGGCCGAGGGATAGAGCATCGGCAGCGTGATCGCCTTGAAGTCCCGCGCCGAGACATGGGCCAGCCTGGCCAACTCCTCGTTGCTGAGCACCGGGTCCGGAAGCGTGATCTGCCGGCAGGACTCGGGCTCCGGCGACAATAGATTTCGCTCGGGGCCGACCGTCGACTCCATCGACGTCACCAGCTCCTCGCGGATCTGATCGAGCGGCGGGTTGGTCACCTGGGCAAAGAGCTGCTTGAAGTAATCGTAGAGCAGGCGGGGCCGGTCGGAGAGCACGGCCAGGGCGGTGTCCGTGCCCATCGAGCCCACCGGCTCCTCGCCCTGCTTGGCCATCGGTCCTAGGAGGATCCGCAGATCCTCGTGGGTGTACCCGAAGGCGATCTGGCGGGTGCGTACCGTCTCGTGATCGGGCTCGGCCACGGGCGCCGCTGGCAGGTCCTCCAGCGACACCACGTTCTCCCGGAGCCACTCCGCGTACGGATGCTCGGCCGCCAGCTGGGCCTTGATCTCCTCGTCGTCGATGATGCGCCCCTGGGCCGTGTCCACCAGGAAGATCCGCCCGGGGTGCAGCCGCTCCTTGACCAGGATGTTCTCGGGCGGGATGTCGAGCACGCCGACCTCGGAGGCCATGATGACCAGGTCGTCCTTGGTGACGTAGTAGCGCGAGGGGCGGAGGCCGTTGCGGTCGAGGACGGCGCCGATGACGGTGCCGTCGGTGAACGCGATCGAGGCGGGGCCGTCCCAGGGCTCCATGAGCGAGGAGTGGTACTGGTAGAAGGCGCGCCGCTCCGGGCTCATGGACTCGTGGTTCTGCCACGGCTCCGGGATCATCATGAGGATCGCGTGCGGGAGCGAGCGGCCGTTCATCACCAGGAACTCGAGCACGTTGTCGAAGGTCGCCGAATCCGAGAGGCCCTCGCGGGTCACGGGCAGGATCTTCTTGAGATCGTCGCCCAGTAGCTCGGACCGACAGAGCGCCTCGCGGGCCCGCATCCAGTTGATGTTGCCCCGCAGGGTGTTGATCTCGCCGTTGTGGGCGATGTAGCGGTACGGGTGGGCCAGCGGCCAGGACGGGAACGTGTTCGTGCTGAAGCGCTGGTGGACAAGGGCCAGCGCCGACTCGACGTCGGGATCCGTGATGTCCGGGTACATCGTCTCGATCTGGTCGGCGCTCAGCATCCCCTTGTAGATCAGCGTGTTCGAGGAGAGGCTCGGGAGGTAGACCAGCCTCTTTTCGCGGACGTCCATAGCCTCGACGGCGTGCTCGATGCGCTTCCGGATGACGTAGAGCGCGCGCTCGAAATGCGCGTGATCGCGGAGGCCTGAGCCCCGTCCGATGAAGATCTGCTTGATGCCGGGCTCGGCCGAGCGCGCGGAGGCCCCCAGCAGGTGGTCGTCGCTGGGCACGTCGCGCCAGCCGAGCAGCCGTTGGCCCTCCTCCGCGACGATGGTGTGGATCAGCGCCTGGATCTTCTCCCGCTGGACGAGGTCGCGGGGGAGGAAGACCAGCCCGGCGCCGTACTCCTGGGGTCCCGGCAGGTGAATGTCCAGACGGTCGCACTCGCGCCGCAGGAACTTGTCCGGCATCTGCAGGAGGATCCCGGCGCCGTCGCCGGTGTTCGGCTCGCACCCGCAGGCGCCCCGGTGCAGGAGGTTCATGAGGACCTGGAGCGCCTGACGGACGATCGCGTGGGACTTCCGGCCCTTGATGCTGACCACGAAGCCGACGCCGCAAGCGTCGTGCTCGTGCCGCGGATCGTAGAGTCCCTGAGCGGGCGGTGGGCCGGGCTGGTACTCCCTCATCCTGTGATCCCTCTGTTAGGGCCTTTTGTGAAGAGTTGCACGATACTACCCGAGGCCGGACCATTAGTCAGCCCGAAAAAATCGTATGGTAGGTATTAGAGAGTCTAATGGTATGATCCGGGCGTGCACCTGGAGACCCTGCGACTTTACTGCGACATCGTCCGCCTCCGGAGCTTCTCCCGGGGGGCCGAGCAGAACTTCGTCTCCCAGTCGGCCGCCAGTCAGGCGATGCAGCAGCTGGAGCGGGAGCTGGGGGTCCCCCTGATCGACCGGACCCAACGGCCCTTCGTGGTCACCGCCGAGGGGCAGGCGTTCTACGGCGCCTGTCGCGCGCTGCTGGACGCCTGGGAAAAGGCCAAGGCGGAAGTGGCCTCCGTGAAGGCGCGCGTGGACGGCACGGTGAGGGTGGCCGCCATCTACTCCGTGGGGCTGCACGACATGAGCCATCACCTCCAGCGGTTCATGTCCCTGTACCCCAATGCCCGCGTGCAGCTGGAGTGCCTGCACCCTCACAAGGTCGTCGAGGCCGTCCTCAACGGCGAGGCGGACGTCGGCATCATGTCCTATCCGCCCGCCGACCGCGCGCTCTCGGTGGTCCCCTTGCGCTCGGAGCCCATGGCCTTCGTGTGCCATCCCAACCACCGGCTGGGGCGGCGCCGGACCGTCATGCCCCCGGACCTCAACGGCCAGCCGTTCGTGGCGTTCGACCGCGAGCTGACGATCCGCAAGGCGATCGACCGCGCGCTCCGCCAGTACAACGTCAAGCCGAACATCGTGATGGAGTTCGACAACATCGAGACCATCAAGCAGGCGATCATGATCGCCGCGGGCGTCAGCATCCTGCCCCGGCACACGGTGGAGAAGGAGGCGGGAATCCGGACGCTCTCGGTCGTGCCCTTCGGCATTCCCGATCTCGTCCGCCCGGTCGGGATCATCCACCGGCGCCAGAAGCGGCTGCCGCCAGCCGTGAGCCGGTTCATCGAGCTCCTGCAGGAGTCAAACGCCGCGGCCCCCCCCAAGGTCGCCGCGCACCGCTGAGGGATCGAGGATGACCGAGCCCCACAGCCTGCTCATCATCGCGTCGAGCGAAGCCGACTCGAACCTCTACTACGCCTGTGGCTTCCTGGCCCCCGACCCCTTCGTGTACGTGGACGTCGGGGGGCGGCGGCTGTTGCTCATGACCGACCTCGAGATCGACCGGGCGCGCGCCCAGGCGCGCGTCGACGAGGTGCTCTCCTACTCGGCGTACGAGAGCAAGGCCCGCCAGCGCTGGCCGCGGCCGCACCTCGCCGACGTGGTCACACTGCTGCTGGAGGACCTCGGGCTCGGGCAGGTGGCGGTACCGGCGTCGTTTCCCCTGGAGTACGCCGACCGGCTCCGCGAGCGCGGCATCGGCGTGAGTGCGCGGCCCGACCCGCTCTTCCCCGAGCGCCTCCGGAAGTCGCCGGAGGAGGTCGCGGCGATCGCAGCCACCCAGCGCCACACCGAAGCGGCGCTGCAGGCGGCCCTCGACGCGCTCCGCCAGGGCGAGATCCGGGGCGACCTCGTCTACCGAAACGGGCGCCCGCTGACCGCGGAGGATCTCAGGAAGATCGTGAACGTCGCGCTGATGGAGAACGACTGCGTCGCCCAGCACACGATCATCGCCTGCGGTGCCGACGGCGCCGACCCTCACAACGAGGGCTCCGGCCCGATCCGGCCGCACGCGTCGATCGTCTTCGACATCTTCCCGCGCTCGTCCTCGAGCCGCTACTTCGCCGACATGACGCGCACCGTCGTCAAGGGCCGCGCCTCCGACGCCCTCAAGGGCATGTACGACGCGGTCCTGGCCGCCCAGCTCCGAGGGATCGAGCTGATCCGGGCAGGGACCTCCGGGCTCGCCGTGCATACCGAGGTGGCGCAGGTGCTCCAGCGCCGGGGCTTCGAGACGGGCGTGGTCGACGGGCGCAACCAGGGGTTCTTCCACGGCACGGGTCACGGCGTGGGGCTCGACATCCACGAGCCGCCGCGGATCGGCAAGGTGGACTGGTGCCTGGAGGCGGGCAACGTGATGACGGTGGAGCCCGGACTCTACTATCCACGCTGGGGCGCAGTCCGGATCGAGGACATGGTAGTCGTCGAGCCCGGCGGGTGCCGCAACCTGACCAGCTTTCCCAAAGGGACGCTGCTCGAGCTCTGAGCCCGCGCAAACGCCGCGTTGCCCTGGGCGCCGGGGGGGACTACGATGCTGGACACCGGGCTGGCGCGATGCCGGCAGGGGGTGGGGCATGAACGAGTTCGAGGAGGAGTACAGCGAGGAGATCGAAGGCGAGCTCCGGGAGATCCGGGGAGCCCTGTTCAACGACACGATCGCGGTGCTGTCACCCGCGGAGCCGATCTGCCTGCGGGAGACGGCAATGGTCCACGAGGCGGTGCAGAGCATGCTGGCCCGCCATCAGGCGGGCGTGCTGGTGGTCGACGCCCAGGGACGGCTCACGGGGATCTTCACCGAGCGGGACGTGCTCAACCGCGTCGCCGGCAAGGCCCTCGATGTCCGGCGCACGCCGCTCAGCGCGGTGATGACGCCCAATCCGGAGGCGCTCTCCGTATCCCAGCGCGTGGCCTACGCGATCCACTGCATGGGCGTCGCCGGCTACCGCACCGTGCCGCTAGTCGACGCCGAGCAACGCCCGGTCGGCGTGGTCACGGTCAGCGACGTCATCCGGTGGCTGGGGAATCTATTCCCGGAGGCCGTGCTGAACCTGGCCCCCGGCGACACCATCAAGCACCCCGGGCGCATCGACGCCGGTTAGGCGGTACGGCGGTCTAACCGCGAGGAATTCTTGCCCTTTCCGCGCTGCTCCGATAAAATGATTTCAGGTCTGCCCGGGGGCGAATTCCCCAAGCAGTCCGGGATCCAGCGCAATCCCCGCCGGTGAGGCACGCCCGACGCGTGCGTGTCGAGGCAGGTGCGTGACGGCGCTTGATCTGATCACTCGAACCGACGAGAGGACGATGGATCGATGAGCGAGACCGTGGCTCCCGCCCGGACCGCCGCAAAACAGCTGAAGGAGCTGGACCGCGCCGTGGTCCGCTTCGCCGGAGATTCCGGCGACGGCATGCAGCTCACGGGCGAGCAGTTCACGACGGAATCGGCCTGGGCCGGCAACGACATCGCCACGCTTCCGAACTTCCCGGCGGAGATCCGGGCCCCCGCCGGCACGCTCTTCGGCGTCTCCAGCTTCCAGCTCCAGTTCGGCAGCCAGCGCGTCTACACGCCGGGGGATCGGCTCGACTGCCTGGTGGCGATGAACCCGGCGGCGCTGAAGGTGCATGTGAGCGATCTGAAGCCGGGTGGGCTCCTCATCGTCAACACCAACGCGTTCGACAAGCGGAACCTCGACAAGGCCGGCTACCCCTCGAATCCGCTGGACGACCCCGCGCTGGCCGAGCGCTATCGCCTGCACAAAGTGGACATGACGGCCCTCACCCTGGAGGCGATCAAGGACCTGGCGCTGAACCAGAAGGAGAAGGAGCGCACCAAGAACTTCTTCGCCCTGGGCGTGGTTTCCTGGATCTACACGCGACCGCTGGAGCCGACGCTCGAGTGGATCAAGAGGAAGTTCGCGAAGAACCAGGTCATCGCCGAGGCCAACGCGCGCGTCCTCAAGGCGGGTCACGCCTTCGGCGAGACGGCAGAGATCTTCGCCGAGCATTATGCGGTGGAGGCGGCCGAGCTGCCGCCGGGCCTTTACCGCGCCATGACCGGCAACCGGGCGCTGGCCTGGGGGCTTCTGGCCGCCGCGCAGCGCTCGAAGCTGCCCGTCGTCTACGGCGCGTACCCGATCACGCCGGCCAGCGGCATCCTCGAAGAGCTGGCGATGCACAAGCGGTTCCGGATCCGGACGATCCAGGCCGAGGACGAGATCGCCGCGGTGACGGCGGTGATCGGCGCCGCGTTCGGGGGGGCGATCGGCGTGACGGGCTCCAGCGGGCCCGGCATCGCGCTGAAGGGCGAGGCCATCGGTCTGGCCGTCACTTCGGAGCTCCCCCTGGTCGTCTTCAACATTCAACGCGCAGGCCCCTCGACGGGCATGCCTACCAAGACCGAGCAGGCCGACCTGATGCAGGCCCTCTACGGCCGCAACAGCGAGTCGCCGGTCGTCGTGCTGGCGCCGGCCACGCCGGGCGACTGTTTCTACATCGCCTACGAGGCGGTGCGCATCGCCACCAAGTACATGGTGCCGGTGATCGTGCTGAGCGACGGCTTCCTCGCCAACGGCTCCGAGCCGTGGCCCATCCCCGACGTCAACAGCCTGCCGCCCATCGACGTCCAGTTCCGGACCGAGCAAGAGGGGTTCTTCCCCTACTTGCGCGATCCGGCGACGCTGGCGCGGCCGTGGGTGAGGCCGGGCACGCCGGGGCTCGAGCACCGCATCGGCGGGATCGAGAAGCAGGACGTGACGGGCAACATCTCCTACGACCCGGACAACCACGACCACATGGTCCGCACGCGCGCCGAGAAGGTGCGCCGGGTGGCCCAGGAGATCCCGCCCACGTCGATCAACGGCCCGGCCACCGGAGACCTTCTGGTCGTCGGTTGGGGCGGCACCTACGGGGCCATCACCGCGGCGGTCGAGCGCGCCCAGATGGAGGGGAAGTCGATCGCCTCCGTCCACCTGCGCTACCTCAACCCCCTGCCACCGGACCTCGGCCACATCCTGCGCGAGTACCGCAAGGTGCTGGTGCCCGAGATCAACAGCGGTCAGCTCGTGCGCGTGCTACGGGCCGAGTACCTGGTGGACGCGGTCGGCTTCAACCGCGTGCGCGGCCTACCCCTGGCGACCGACGAAATCTACGAGACCATCAAGCAACTCCTCGAGAGCGCGTCATGAGCGTGAGCGGAGCGGGGGCGGCCGAAGCCCGGCGCTACACGAAGAAGGACTTCGAATCGGACCAGGACGTCCGCTGGTGCCCGGGGTGCGGGGACTACGCGATCCTGAGCGCGGTCCAGAAGACGATGCCCGACCTCGGCATCCCCAAGGAGAACATCGTCTTCATCTCCGGGATCGGCTGCTCCAGCCGGTTCCCGTACTACATGAACACCTACGGGTTCCACACGATCCACGGTCGGGCGCCCGCCGTCGCCACGGGCCTGCGTCTGGCCCGGCCCGATCTCAAGATCTTCGTGGTCACCGGCGACGGCGATGGGCTCTCCATCGGCGGCAACCACATGCTGCACGTGCTTCGCCGCAACGTGAGCCTGACCATCCTCCTCTTCAACAACCGGATCTACGGGCTCACCAAGGGGCAATACTCGCCGACCAGCGAGCTGGGCAAGGTGACGAAGTCCACGCCGTTGGGCTCGGCCGACCGGCCCGTCAACCCGCTGGCGTTCGCGCTCGGCTGCGGCGCCACGTTCGTCGGGCGAACGGTCGATCGCGACGTCAAGCACATCGAGGAGATGCTCAAGCGCGCAGCCCACCACAAGGGCACGGCGTTCCTCGAAATCTTGCAGAACTGCAACGTGTACAACGACCTCGCCTGGAACGCGCTGTACGAAAAGGAGTCCAAGCTGCAGTACGAGCTCCGCCTGGAGCAGGGCAAGCCGCTGCTCTTCGGCCCGCCCGACGATCGCAAGGCGGTCATCATGGACGGCGTCATCCCCAAGGTCGCACCGGCCGCCAGCGTGCCGGCCAGCGCCCTCTGGGTACACGACGAGAAGAACGTGAACGCGGCCAAGCTGCTGGCCGACCTCTGGGCCCCGGAGTTTCCCATTCCGATGGGTGTGCTGACGGCGGTGGAGGCGCCCGTGTACGAGGAGATCCTCCTCGATCAGGAGCAGCGCGCCATCTCGGAGCGCGGCCCCGGCGACATCGCCAAGCTCCTCACGTCGGGAGATACCTGGAAGATCTGACTCGAAGGGGGGCTTTGCCCCCCTTTCTGGTCGGAGGGGGCCTCGACGGCCCCCTCCGAGACCTCCCCCAGGACCGAGTTGCGCCGGCTCCGCCGGCGCTCGAACACCGCGATCACTGCCCGAGGTAAACTAGTGCCGCTTATGGAAGCGCCATGCCACTAAGCCCCGCCGTCGTCAAAGAGCTGGAGCGTATCCTGGGTCCCGAGGGGCTCGTCACGACGCCCGAAGGACGTCTCGTCTACGAGTGCGACATGCATACCTTCTACAAGGGGATGCCCGACGCCGTGGCGCTGCCGACCCGGACGGAGCAGGTGCAGGCGATCGTCGTCCTCTGCCGGCGCCAGTGCCTGCCCGTCGTGCCCCGGGGGTCGGGGACCGGGCTCATCGGCGGCGCCATGGCGCCTCGCGGGGGCGTCATGGTCTCCCTGAACCGCATGGACCAGATTCTCGAGATCGATCTCGCCAACCGCTGCGCCACCGTGCAGTCGGGGCTGATCAACCTGTCGCTTACCCGGGCGGTGAGCGATCGGGGCTACTTCTTCGCCCCCGATCCCTCGAGCCAGATGGTGTCGTCCATCGGCGGCAACGTCTCGACCAATGCCGGGGGGCCGCACTGCCTGAAATACGGCATCACCACCAACCACGTCCTGGGGTTGGAGATGGTCACGGGCCGCGGCGAGCTCGTCCACCTCGGCGGTAAGGTGATGGACCACCCGGGCTACGACCTGACGGGTGTCGCGGTGGGAAGCGAGGGGACGTTCGGGCTCGTCACCGCCATCACGGTGCGCCTGCTCCACGCCCCCGAGGCGGTGAAGACCGTGCTGGCTTCCTTCGCCACGATCGTGGAGGCCTCCGAAACGGTCTCGGACATCATCGCGGCCGGGATCGTCCCGGCCGCTCTCGAGATGCTCGACGCGGTCATCATCCGCGCCATCAACGCCGGCGTGGGCGCGGGATACCCGGATAGCGCGGGCGCGGTGCTGCTCATCGAGCTGGACGGGCCGAGGGCGGAGGTGGAAGTCCAGGGCGAGCGCTGCGCGGCCCTCTGCCGCCGGCATCGCGCCCTCGAGGTGCGCGTGGCGCGCGACGAAGCCGAGCGGGCGCTTCTCTGGAAGGGACGCAAGGAGGCGGCCGGGGCCGTCGGTCGACTGACCTCGAGCTACCTGCTGCAGGACGCCGTAGTCCCGCGCTCGAAGCTCCCCCAGATCATGCGGGAGATGGAAACCATCGCCGCCCGCCACGGCCTGCTGATCGCCAACGTCTTCCACGCGGGTGACGGCAACCTGCACCCGTTGATCTGCTACGACGACCGCCAGCCCGAGGAGCTGGCGCGGGCGGTTCAGGCCAACGAAGAACTGCTCCACGCCTGCATCGGGCTGGGAGGCAGCGTGACCGGCGAGCACGGGGTGGGCGTGGACAAGGCCAAGAATTTGACGCTCCAGTACGCCGAGGCCGACCTGAACTTCATGTACCGCCTGCGGCGCGTCTTCGATCCCGGCGGGATCATGAATCCCGAGAAGCTGCTGCCGTCCCACCCGGCCTGCGGCGAGGGATTCAGGCCATCGCGTCCGGTCCTGCCCACCGGAAGCTGGATCTAGCGAGCCTGCGTGATGAGTGTCTCCACCCGGTCCCTGGAGGGCACCCTTGCCGAGATCGTCGGCCGTGAGCGCGTGAGCGCCGAGCCCCGCCTCCTGGCCGCGGCGGCCATCGACGGGCACGCGCCGCGGTGGGTGGTGAGCCCGGCGGCGCTGGAGCAGGTGGCCGCCGTCCTGGCGCTGGCTCACGACGAGAAGCTCGCGGTGGTGGCGCGGGGCAGCGGCAGCGCCCTCGATCTGGGTCGTCCCCCCGTGCGGCTGGACGCCGTGCTCGACATGCGTGGCCTGACGAGGATCATCGAAGACCACCCCGACGATCTCACCGTGAGCGTGGAGGCGGGAATCACCGCCGGAGCGCTGGCCGCGCGGCTGGCCGCCCGGCGCCAGTGGCTTCCGGTGGATCCGCCGGCCTGGCAGTCGCGGACGATCGGCGGCCTCGTCGCCACCAACGCCCACGGTCCGCTCCGGGCCCGCTACGGCACCCTCCGCGATCTCCTGCTGGGTGTGCGCTTCGTCGCGGCCGGCGGCGTGTCCACCTGGGGTGGCTCCCGGGTGGTGAAGTCCGTGACCGGCTACGACGTGCCCAAGCTGATGGTCGGATCGCTCGGTACCCTCGGCGTGCTCACGGAGCTCACGCTTCGACTGCACCCGATGCCCGAGTCCGAGCTGACGTGGCTCGCCGCCTTTCCCTCCACGGGGGCGGCCCAGGCGTTCGTCGCGCGCGTACTGGACTCGCCGCTGCAGCCGAGCCGCGTCGAGCTTCTGAATGAAGCGGCCCTGCGCGCATGCGCCGCCACCCCGGCCCGGGCCGCCGTCGCCGTCGCGATTGGAAGCGTCGAGGCCGCCGTGCGCGATCAGGGCGCGCTGGTCGAGGACTTCGCCCGCCGGGCGGGGGGCGGGGCCGCCGGCGCGCCCGCGGCCTTCTGGGAGCGCTACGACCGCGCCTTCACGAGGAGCGACGGGCAGATGGTGCTCCAGGTCGCGTCGCTGACGAGCCGCCTCGCCGACACGGTGGACCTGATCGAGCGCGGCCACGATGGGTTGGGCTCGGACGCCGCCCTGATGATCACCGGCTGCGCGGCGCTGGGGACGCTCCGGGTCACGCTCACGCTCACGGGCGCCGATCTGGAGGCCGCCGCCGGGTTCGTCGAGCGGCTGCGGGCGTTCGTCGGCGATTTCGAGGGCAGCGTGGTGATCCAGAGCGGGCCGGCCGTCCTCCGGGCCGGCGTGGATCCCTGGGGCGCGATCGACCCCGCGGCGCTCACGCTCATGCGCGCGCTGAAGGACGAGTTCGATCCCCAGCGCCTGTTGAATCCCGGCCGCTTCGTCGGGGGCCTGTGATGAGTGGTGCTCGACTGGGAGCTTTCACCGCGCCCGACCTCCCCAGCCTGGACGGGATCCGCGCGTGCGTGCATTGTGGCATCTGCCTGCCGCAGTGCCCGACCTACCGCGTGCTCGGCGAGGAGATGGACTCACCCCGCGGGCGCATCTACCTCATGCGGGCCGCCGCCGAGGAGCGGCTCGAGCCGACGGAAGCCTTCGCGCGCCACATGGATCTCTGCCTCGGCTGTCGCGCGTGCGAGAGCGCCTGCCCGGCGGGGGTGCCCTTCAGCGCCCTGATGGAGGCCACGCGCTCGCAGCTGGCGCGCCGCGGGCTGTCGTCTCAACCGCGCCTGCTCAAGCGGCTGGTCTTCGCCGTGTTCCCCCATCCCGGCCGCGTGGGCCTGCTCCTCGGCGCCTTACGCCTCTCTCAGCGCCTCGGGCTTCAGCGCCTGATCCGCGCCAGTGGCCTGCTGCGTCTGGTGCCGCGCCTGGCGGCGATGGAGGCGCTGCTGCCCCCGGTGCCGCAGCGCGATCCGCTGCCCGCGCTGATTCCCGCCCGGGGTCGGCGCCGCGGGCGCGTCGGGCTGCTGACCGGCTGCGTGCAGCGCCACCTGTACCCGCGGGTGAACCGCGACACGGCCCGCCTGCTGAGCTTCGCCGGCTGGGACGTCGTCGTGCCGCGCGGGCAGGGCTGCTGTGGCGCGCTCGATCTGCACGGGGGGCGGCTCGAAGCGTTCCGGCGACGTGCCCGGGCCCTGGCGGCGCAGTTCGCCGGGGACCTCGACTACGTCGTCACCAATGCCGCGGGTTGCGGGTCGGCCATGAAGGAGTACGGCCACTGGCTGCCCGAGGCCGCCGAGGTCGGAGCGCTCGCTCGACGCGTGAGAGACGTCAGCCAGCTCCTCGTCGACGTCGAGCTGCCGCTCGGCCGGCTGGAGACGACGGTGACGTACCACGATGCCTGCCACCTGGCTCACGGCCAGAAGCTGAGGAGCGAGCCCCGCGCCCTGCTGGCCCGCGTTCCGGGCCTGCGACTCGTCCCGCTGGCCGACAGCGAGCTCTGCTGCGGGAGCGCCGGCGTTTACAATCTCGTCGAGCCAGAGATGGCCGAGCGGCTGCTGGACATGAAGATCTCGCGCATCCTCGCGACGGGAGCCCGGGTCGTGGCCGCCGCGAACCCGGGCTGCCTGCTCCAGATCGCGAAGGGATGTCGCGCACGGGGGCTCGACATCGAGGTGGTCCACCCGGTCGAGCTGGTGGCCCGCGCGCTCACGGCATGAGGCCGACATGAAGATCCGAGTGAGGGAACTCGCGGAGTTCCGTCCGGACAAGATGGCGAAGATCGCGCTGGCGACGACGGCGCGCACCCAGCTCGACCTCTACTGCCTGGCACCGGGGCAGGAGCAGAAGCCGCACGCCCATCAGGACCAGGACAAGATCTACTTCGTCCTCGAGGGACGCGGGCGCGTCTTCCTGGACGGGCGGGAGGAGACGGTGGACGCGGGCGAGGCGGTGGTGGCTCCGGCCGGGACCGCCCACGGCCTGGCCAACACGGGGACGACACCGCTGCTGGCCCTCGTCGTCGTCACGCCCCCGCCGCCCCACAGCGCATGAGCGAACCCCGTACTGGGGGAGGCCTCGAAGAGGGCTCCCAGGGCCCCTCCGACCTATGAGCGAACCCGGAAAGGCTCCGATCAGGGCCTCGCTGATGGTCACGTGCCTGGGGGACATGTTCTATCCCGAGGTCGGCATCCGCATCGTCCGCCTGCTGCGGCGCCTGGGCGTCGACGTCGACTTCCCCCGCGGCCAGACCTGTTGCGGCCTGCCCCTGTTCAACTCCGGCTATCACGCCGAGGCGGCCGAGGTCGCGCGGCGGACGATCCCATTGTTCCGCGATTCTCAACACGTCGTCGTGCCGTCGGGCTCCTGCGCCTGGATGGTCAGGCACGAGTATCCGGGCCTCGTGCGCGAGCCCGGCCTCCGGGCCGAGGCCGAGCGCCTGGCGAGCCGCACGTTCGAGCTTTCCCAGTTTCTGGTGTCGGTCCTGGGCCGGACGGAGTTTCGGAGCGCCGTGCCCGGGCGCGTCACCTACCACGACTCATGCCACCTCTTGCGCGGCCTCGGGGAAGCCGCCAGCCCACGCGCCATCCTCAAAGGGCTGGCGGGCGCGGAGTTCGTGGAGCTGCCCGGCGGCGACGAGTGCTGCGGCTTCGGCGGCTCCTTCTCGGTGCGGCTGCCCGAGGTGTCGACGGCCATCCTCGACAAGAAGCTGGTCAACATCGAGGCGACGGGCGCGACCTGCGTGGTCGCCTGCGACGCCGGGTGTCTCATGCAGATGAGCGGCGGGCTGAGCCGGCGGGGGTCGAAGGTCCGGGCCCTGCACCTGGCCGAACTGCTGGAGGGGGAGGCGCGATGAGACACCCTGTGTCAACCCTCGAGTGGTCACGCGGCGGCCAAGCGCTGGGCGGCACGGTGAAGGGTGAAGTCGCAGGGACGGCGGTCTTGCCAGCAGCGCCACAGGACGCGAACCCACGCGCGGGCCAGGATGCGGATCGCATGGGGATGATCACAGCCCCGCCGACGCACGGCGGTGTAGGTCGCCGCTGCCCAGGGCGAGGCATGGCGGGAGTTGTCGGCGAGGACGCAGACGGCGTGCGTCCGGCTCGCCCAGTCGAGGCCGACGAAGAATGTCATTGCGCTCCTCCCGGGGCCCGCGAGACACTGCGAGGTGAGAGGTCCTGCCGGTCGCTCACTGACAGGCGCTCCGGGCTTCAGTTGCCCCTGGCGCTACACCCTGTGGCCGGTCTGGGCCTCTCTTCATTTGATTCGGGGGAGCGGGTCTCATCGTGGCCGTCGAGCGGCGAGCGATGCAGGCTCTCCCCGAACGCTGCCAACACGGTTACCCCCTACGATCGGCGATCCACCGCGGTTCGTCCAAGAAACTCGATCGCCCATTGCCTGCAGGATCGAAGATCGCCGAGCGGGCAGTACCTGGGTATCCCCGCGAGTGACGTCACTCGTCTCTTGAGGAGGGTAGTCTAGTGAGCGATCTCCCGGCCCCCTTCCGGCGGCGGGCCGCCGCGGCGCTCGACGACGCCTTCCTGCAGGAAGCGCTGACGATCGCGACGACCAAGTTCATCGGGCTGCGGCGGGAGGCTTTCGACGGCTTCCCCCAGGGCGAGCGCCTCCGCGACCGGGCCCGCCAGATCAAGGAAGCCACCCTCCAGCGGCTGGATCACTACCTCGAGCGACTGGTCGACAACGTGGAGCGGCTGGGCGGTCATGCCCACTACGCGGTCACGGCCGAGGAGGCGCGGGACATCATCCTCGGGATCGCCAAGCGGGCGGGCGCGCGGATGGCGGTCAAGACCAAGTCGATGGCGACCGAGGAGATCGAGCTGAAC